>JAISBK010000013.1 GCA_031266255.1 Treponema sp. | reverse complement strand
AATGGCTTAATCAATTCAACCCGGAGATGTGCCTTTTGGATGAAGTATACAAGGAATTGATCGCTATGGTGGACAGACCCACAGTGATAGAACCCTACGACTTTGATGGAGAAAAGAGCGCGGATGTACCGGATGTATGTTGATAGGATGACCGCGGCCAGTTCCGCTACCGACCGGAAAACTGTGGTTGCGGATATGTGCCGCCAATTTGCCTTTTCCACGGCCAAAGCCTATAACGTGCTCAAGGAACACGGCTGGGAATCCGGGCGGGCGAAACGGAAGGACTCAGGGACTACCAGCCTGGATGAAACCCTGCTGTTAGCCGTGGCAGCAATGGCCAAGCTCGGTATCCGTAAAAACGGTAAGACGAGCGTACCGGTTAATGTAATCCGGTCGATTCTCCAGTCTCGGGGCCTGGACCTATCTATCGGGGACAGCCGCCTGCGGGAACTGCTGAGGATTAAGCATCTATCCGTTGAGGATAGTAAGCTACCCACGCCCCATCAACCCATGCGGAGCGAGTATCCCAACCAGGTGCATTGCGTGGACCCATCGGTCGCCCTATTGTACTATGCCCCGGGGGGTAAACAAAAGATCGTAGGTGATGATGAGGAGTACAAGAACAAGCACTTTCTCAAAGATAAACCCAAGTGTTGGCGCTATGTTTTGACTGACCACTATTCCGCTTCCCTTTGCATCAGGTACTACGCGGACTGGGGAGAAACTGCGGCGAATATGTATGACTTCTTGCTGTACGCCTGGGGACAGAAATCCCTGAACGCCTATGTCTTCCACGGGGTACCTGAGCTGTTGATCTGGGATTGTGGCAGCGGGAACCTTGCACGGGCTACCACCAATGCCCTTGCCGCCTTTGGGGTGAAAACGAGAGCACACCTACCGGGGAATCCCCGTGCCAAAGGACAAGTGGAACAGGGGAATCGACTGGTGGAAACCCAATTTGAAAGCCGATTGCGCTTCGAGCCGGTTGGTAGCATTGAGGAACTCAACGCAGCGGCGGAACGCTGGTGTGCGGCTTACAATGCCAACCTGATTCCTGGTCTTGATACGCGGTTAAGGCGGGACGGCATGATCGTGGGGGTTCGGACTACCTTGTGGCAGCGAATCAAGCCTGAACACCTGAGGGAACTGCCGGACGAGCAAACCTGCCGACAGGTATTCAGTCGTGGGGTGCAGAGCCGGAAAGTGAGTGGCGACTTATCCATAAGCATGGTTCACCCCCAGGTGAGTCATAGCCTGCGGTACAGCCTGCGGGATTTACCCGGTGTCCTCGTGGGGATGACGGTAAATGTACAACCAGTACTCCTTGGTACAGAACCACGGTGTATGGTGAGTTACGAACACGAGGGGGAAGAGGTCAGTTTTGAAGTTGAACCGATTCAGTACGATGAAGCGGGGTTCCGTGTGGATGCACCGGTGTTTGGGGAACGGTACAAGCGGCCGAAAGACACGGCACGGGAGACCGCTGCCAAGACTCTGGAAAAGCCCGGTCTGGCCGCCGTCATGGGACCGGCCCATAGTTTTATTAATCCGGAAAATCCCTTTATGCAGCAGCAGGAAGGAACGCCCATTTCGGTTGTGGAAACCGTACCCATCCATGAGCTCCTCATAAGTGCCGTGGAAGCGGCCAAGCGGTTCAAGGCACAATGCGGCGAAGTGCCTGAAGGTTTCATCAATACCCTGCGGGAACAATACCCGCAAGGAGTTCCTACCCGGATTGTTGATGATTTGATACACGCACATAACGCGAAAACCCACCCGGGCGAAACCATGCCCGATAGGGGAATACGCAAATTCGCGTAAGTGTACATAAAGGAGTACTTATATGCTGACTTTGAAAACGTTTAAGCAGTTTGCGCTTACCCAAGACCCCTTTTCCGGGGATGTGGCGAAAGCAGAGGACGTATACCTGACCGAGGATACCCGGTTTGTGGCGGAGTATCTGGTACAGGCGGCGAAGGTAGGGGGCATGGTCGCCTTGGTTGGGGAGAGTGGAAGTGGGAAGACCACCATCCGGCGCTATGCCATTGACCGTATGGCAGCGGAGGGACAGAAGGTGCGGATCATCACCCCCCGCTGTGTGGATAAAACCAAACTCACCACCAATACGCTCTGTGACGCCATTATCAGTGATTGTTCCACCGAAACACCCCGACGTACCCTGGAAGGGAAGGCGCGGCAGGTGGAACGGATTTTGACCAACTCAAGCCGGAGCGGGTATAACCATGTCCTTATGATCGAGGAGGCCCACGATCTGAGTATCCAAACGCTTAAATACCTGAAACGGTTTTGGGAAATGGAAGATGGATTTAAGAAATTGCTATCTATTGTGTTGGTTGGTCAGGTGGAACTCAAGGCGAAATTGGACGAGAGCAAGAACTGGGAGGCGCGGGAGGTTATCCGGCGTATGGAACTACTGGAGCTTGAGCCTTTGGGAACCGGGGCTGATGTGGCAGCGTACCTGGACATTAAGTTCGGGCGGCTGGGGAAGGAACGGAAGGCGGTGATTGATGATAAAGGCTGCGAGGCGTTGGCTGCGAAGTTGAGACGGCAAACCCGGAATGGGGTGGTGTATTCGGTAGCGTTTCCCCTGCTCATCAACAACTGGTGCCGCAGGGCCATGAACGAAGCTGCGGAACTGGGGGCGGACCTTGTGGATGCAGATGTGGTGAATGCGCTGTAAGGAGAGCGGGAGGATGAGTAAGCCGGTAATATACAAGACAGTTAGACTGTCGTTGACTGAGGAGGAATGGAAACAATTCTACGCATACGCGTATGTAAAAGGGTATGGGACGAATGCGCCTATTGCAGCCTTAGCCCGTACCGCAATAGTTTCACAAATCGCTCGTAATGCGCCTACCGCGATACAAAAAGAGCGTATTGAGCAAATTATCGAAAAGTTAAACTGAGGGGCCTGCGCAGTAGTGCAGAACCGTGATACAAGCCTTTTTGAGGGCAGGGAGGGATGCCTTTTGAGGGCATCCCCTCGTGCACCTAGGGAGAGCGATAATGACCGACCAAAAACGGAAAACATTGATACAACTGATACACATTGGCAGGGCACATCTGGGCATGGATGATGATACGTACCGGGTGTTTCTTTCTGGAGTATGTGGTAAGGATTCTGCGGCGACCATGAGTGAGGGGGAACTTAACCAGGTACTTGCGGGTATGAGAAAGCTGGGGTTTGCCCCAGGACCGAAAGGAGTACGGCCTGAGGAACGAGGGAGTGCGACGCTGGCCCAACTGGAATACATCAAGGGGATGTGGCATAGGTGCGCTCGGAACAAAAGTGAGAGAGCATTGGGAGTATTCGTGAAACGTATCACCGGGGTAGATGCGCTGCGGTTTTTGACGGTAAAAACTGCGCAAAAGGTTATCCTTGCCTTGCAGGATATGCAGCACCAGGCTGAGGTACTTCATGGGGACTCGTGATGCTTCGTTTGCTCAAGACCTCATTTTACTATGCAGTAGAGCCGTAGGAGACGAGCATGCCCAGAAAGGTATCCGGGCCCTATGCCGGTATTATGGGGGACAGCTTATCTATATACCGGTGCGGGATCGTGCAGGGGTGAGCGCTCAGAAAATCACGCGTATCCTTGAGGATGCTACCACCGATACCGCGGCCCAGGGGATGCTTGAAAAACTCATGGTCTGTTATGGAGGCTTGCAACTCTACATTCCCTTTGAGCATACCTCATTTAGGAAGGTCATTGCCCTTGAAATCTATGAACGGTGTGGGACTGAGGGCCGTTCGATGCAGGATGTAGCGCGTGAGTATGGCATTAGTGGTTCCCATGCTTATGCGTTATGGAAAGAAGGACGTCGAGAGAGATGTGAACGCACCCTACCGTATCAGCCGTATCTGGAATGTAATTAATCCTGATTAATGTAAAGCGATTGAATTGGTTTGATAGACTGTCCGTATGCAACCTACGGGCAGTCTTTTTTTATCTCTCAATATTGCAGAAGGCCCTATTCCCAGCCGGATACAAGTAGTACCGGCAGGAACCACGCTCATCGGCCGGGACGGGCGGGTGTGGAAAAATCCGCATCCCCAGGAGGTGGTACGAAACAGTGTAGCCAGGCTCGGTATGCTGCCGATAGATGAAAATCACGCGACCGACCTTGCCGCACCCCAGGGCGGGGCGGCTCCGGCGTTGGGGTGGATGAAACAACTCTGTACCGATACCCAGGGAGCGATATGGGCAGAGGTGGAATGGACTGACCGGGGCAGAGAAGCGCTGAGCAAGAAGGAATACCGGTACCTCTCTCCGGTGTTTACCAGCAGTGCAAGCGGTGAAATCCAGGCGATTTTACGGGCTGCCCTGACCAATAATCCCAATCTATCCTTACCAGCCCTTAACAGTGAACAGCCGGGGAATCCGGCAAAGGAGAAGCCTATGCACAATATATTGGCGGCTCTGGGCTTAGCAGAAACCGCGACGGAACAAGAGGCGATAGCCCTTATCCAGGCGATGCGAGCGCAGCTTACGGCGGCAAGTGCTCTTAAGAAACCCACGGTACCTATCGTGGCCTTGGCAGCAGCCGAACCGCCCCCTTGCGGTATAGACCTTGCGGTCTATGCTCCCCGTACTGACCTTAATGCCATGGAAGCTCGGGCCCTGGCCGCGGAGAAGCAGCTTGTCGAAATGCAGGCTGCCCAGTTTAAGCAAGAAGTAGCGAATACGGTAGACACGGCTATCAAGAACCGTAAAATAGCTCCGGCAAGCAAGCAGGAGTATATAGCCCTGTGTGCGACGAAGGAGGCATTGGAAACCTTCAAGAAGGTGGTGGGAATAAGTCCTGAGCTTATCAGCAATGAGCCGCAAGTACCTGCGGGTGTACCTCAGGGGGAAACGGTGAATCTTAATGCCGCGGAGGCTGCGGTGATGAAGGCTGCCGGGTATACGGCAGCAGAGTGGCAAACACTCAAAGGAGGGATGGCATGATTATTAAACATGAAACCTTACAAGCCCTCAGAACCATGGTGCGCGGTGAGTTTGCCGCACAGGCGGCGATACTCCAAAAGCTCACTCCCCTGCATCAAACCGTGGCGACGGTAATACCCTCTAACACCCGCAGTAACACCTACGGGTGGCTGGGGAATTTCCCCCAACTGCGGGAATGGATAGGTCCCCGGGTCATGCAATCCATGAAGGAGAGCGGCTATACCCTAGAGAACCAAAAGTACGAGGCAACCTTGCAGGTGAAACGGGAGGATATCGAGGATGATAACCTGGGTATCTATCGTCCCTTGGCGCGGAGCTTGGCGAAAGAGGTGGTTGATTTTTTTGACCGGCACATCGTTGCCCTTATGGTCGATGGGTTCACGGGCTTATGCTATGACGGCCAACCCTTTTTCGATGCGGAACATCCGATATACCCCACTATTGATGGGACGGGAACATCGGCAAGTGTTTCAAACATCATAGGAGACGGTACCGGTGCACCCTGGTATTTGCTTGCCCTTTCCGGGGTACTCAAGCCGTTTATTGTACAACAGCGGACGAACCCCGAGTTTGAGGAGATAACGGATCCGAGAAATGATTCGGTATTTCTGCTGGATACGTATATGTATGGTATCCGGTACCGGGGCAGTTTTGGGTATGGGTTTTGGCAGCAGGCGGTAGTTTGTAAGGAACCGTTGACTGCGGCGACGTACCAACAGGCTCGGCTTTGTATGCAACAATTTAAGCGGGATGGCGGGGATCCTTTGGGGATGGTACCGACCCATCTGTTGGTAGACCCCACGAATGAGGCAGCAGGACGGACGGTACTGGAGATGCAATATGATGTGGGCGGGGGAAGCAATCCGAATTACCACACGGCCACGCTGGTGGTATCTCCGTGGCTACCAGGAGAGAACCTTCATGAGTGATGCGCAACCGAAACCGAAAGGGGTGGCCAAAGCACTGGTCGAAACCGAGGTAAAAAAGACCGTATCCCTGCGGCATAAAACGCCCTACCGGGTATACCGCCGGGCAGGATTGGTACTTACCCAAACCCCCAAGGAGTACGAGGTAACGGAAACCCAGCTTGCCACCCTTAAAGCCGATACCTGGGTAGAGGTAACTAAAGCATGATACCCCTGGTGCAGGTGGAACAGTTTCTGTCTCGTGTTCCGTCTGCTGCGGTGTTACCCATAAACGAAGAGGGGGACGTGGATACTGCTCGGGTAGGAATCGCCCTGGCAGATGCCACCGGTATCATCGTGGCCCATCTGCCCTGGCTCTTGGATGAGACCGGGGAGATAGCCCACCCGGTTACTCCTCAATTCGCCGCTGCCCTTCGTGGGATTTGTACTGATATTGCCCTCTATCGACTCACCGATTCGGTAAGCGGCAGTGAAGATACCCGAAACAAATACCTTGATAATATGGCCCTCTTAAAAAAAATAAACCAGGAATATCAAGGGGGCTTAGAAGGCCCTGGGTTTCAAGGCGCCTCTATTGTTTTGCCCAATAAGGCTGAGGGTATCGTTGACCACCGGTTCTTCAAGAAAGGGAGGCTGTACTAATGGGAACCGCGATTGAAGTAAACGTCCAGGAAATAGAAAAGCTTGCAAGGAACATCAACGCGTGGTCTCTCTCAGTAACGGAAACCAGGAGCCTTTTAAAAAGTCTGGGCAAAGAGCTTGAAGAACAAACCGTAGACCGGTTTGATACGGAACAGGATCCTGAGGGGAGGAGGTGGAGGAAATTAACATCTGCCTATGCCAAGAGGAAAGTAGGAAATTCATTGGGGGGGATTCTGGTCTATGAAGGGGGTATGCGTGATTCCATCGAAAGTCAAGTACCGGGAGCGGATCGTGTCTTGATTGGGTCATCTAAGGACTATGCAGGCTATCATCAACAGGCGAAGCACGAAAAAAGGCGGAGAAGGTTCTTAGGGATAAGTCTTGCTAATCGTGATGACTTGCAGGATCTCATCACTACCTTCATGGAGCAGCGTGGTCTATGAGCATGATACAGTTTGTCGAAGTGCGGGATTATGCGGTGGATAGGCTCAAAGCGGCCTTTACCTTGCATAAGAACGTACACATTGCCGCCCATCCGGGACACTTCGATGGAGCGGAAATAAAGCGGCTTGCCAATCAAACCCCGGCAATCCTGACCTCCTTTATGCGCTACACCGACGAGGATCATACGGCGTATCTGATAAGTTGGATACTCTCCCGAGCGGACAGCAAGGATAGGCTCTACGATGGGGCCCTGAGACTGGTCAGTGCCGTCATACCGCTTTTGAGATGCCTTGATGCCCCCTTTAGTACCGATAGACCCACGGATATTGAGGCGGAATGTTTGTATTCAGGGACGCTTGACCAGATTAACAGCACCCTGTGGGGGATAACGTGGCAGTGGCGAATCGCGGAGCCGGTACGCTATGAAGGAGAGGGGGGCATCCCCTTAGTGGACTTAGCTTATTTTGAAGGATACGAAGCAACCCATCACATTGAACAGAGGGTTGCACAGGATAGGGTAGCTATGGAGGTAGCACATGATACCGATTAGACAGATTCAGGCGAATCTTTTGGTGCCGGGGCAGTACCAGGAAGTAGATAATTCCCTTGCCGGGACGCAGGAAGACATCAAAAAGGTACTGCTTATAGGGTACAAGACCAGTGCGGGAAGTGCCACCGAAGGAGTACCGGTACAGGTGGGAACCGATACCCAAGCAGCCGCCTTGTGCGGATCCGGAAGCGACGCAGCGCTTATGGCTGCAGCGTTCCTTGCAATTAACAAGGTCGAGCAGTTGTGGATACTCCCTTTAGCCGAACCTGCATCAGGAACGAAATGGAGCATCGCTATAACCATCACGGGTACTGCTACCGAAGCGGGAACTATTGACTTGAGTATCAACGGGACAGCCCTGTCCATAGGGGTATCCAGCGGGGATAGTGCGGCTAGTATTGCTGCGGCACTGGGAGCAGGCATCAACAGCGAGACTACCCTGAGCGTAGAGGCTGCTGCAACAGACGCCGTGGTAACCATAAGTGCCTTGGTCAAAGGCGTCCTGGGTAATCATAATAGCGTGAGTATCAGTGCTCAAGCGGCTGGGGTAAGCGTGAGTACCGGCACTCCAACCAGTGGTACGGGTACGGTGGATATAAGCGATGCTCTTGCCGCTCTTGGAGAGGTACGGTATCACTACCTCGCTTTAGCCTTTGATGATACGGCGAATAGTAATAAAGTGGCAGCCGAACTTGAGAGTCGTTATGGGGCGATGCGTCAGATAGGGGGCAGGGCCTTTATTGCGCTCTCAGGCGCGCTCGGTAGTGCTAGTACCTCAGGATCCCTGCTCTCCCAGGCCCAGGGGATAAACAATCCTCACATCCTGCTTATTCCCCGGGGGAATAATCCTGGACTACCCTGTGTCTGGGCCGCAGCCTGGTGTGCGGCGGCCTGCCGTATCCTGGCCGATGACCCTGCGGCGAATACCTACGATACTCAGGTGAACGGGATAATCGCCGAGATGGAATTTGCCATAAATGACCGGCAGCGATTACTTGAAGCAGGCATCGCGACCTATCGGCGGGATACCGCAGGCACCGTATTAATTGAGCGGCTGGTAACCAGTTACACCGAGAATTCAGACGGCGCACGGGATACAAGCTACCTTGATGTGCAGGTCGTTGAAACAGTAGATGCCGTCCGAACCTACATTAATCGTGAGGCAAGGAAGCGGTTCAAAACCTGGAAACTCTCCAGCACAGGAGAGAACTTCGGCAGCAGCGCAAAGGTGATGAGCACGGGTGTATTCCGCTCATTCCTTGCCGAACTCTACAGTGAAGTATTTATCAAAGAGAAACAGTGGTGTCAGGATTTCGAGCAGTATCTGAAATCAATCAGGGTTGAGGTGAAAGCGGGAAGCAAGACCCGCCTTGAGTATAGCCATGAGCCGATGCTGATAGGCCAATTCTATATCGGTACAGGACTTTTGCAATTCAAATAACATGAGGGATAGTAACCATGAAACTAGAACGGATAAAACGGGTGGTCTCTGCGCATTTTGGAGAATTACCCTTGCAGGAAAAGGGAGGTACCTTCAAACCAGCGGGGGTAAAGCGGGAAACGAAACTAGGGGAGGTAGCGGAACATACCGGCTATACCGAAAGCCAGACCTTCGCGGAATTGACCTTAAAACTCAACGCCACCGGTAAGCCTGGTGTCGAAGAATTAAGCGACCTAGGGGAGGATACGTTGACGATTTATACTAGCAGCGGCAAAGAGTACTATATGCCCAAAGCTTGGGTAACTGAACCGGGAAAACTTGGGGATGCGGAGATGGAAATCACCTATAACAGCGCGACCAGTAAGCGGACTCAGTAAGGGAGCAGTACATGACCATTGTCCTGAAACATCCGGTAAAGGTTGGGGAACTGACCGTTACGGATATTACTCTAAAGCGGCCAAAGACCAAGGATTTTATCGCCCTTGGGACGCTGCCGTATAATTGCGCTGAGGCAGATGCTCGCCTTTTGGCATCGGTATCCGGTTTACCTGAGTCGGTGATTGCACAACTTGATATCGAAGATTGGGCACGCCTGCGCATTGACCTTGCCCGCATCTGGGAATCCTATTTCACGGGAAAGGCGTATCAAGAAAACCCTACGGGGGAGGAGCAGGGGACTGTTCCTCAGCAGGATACACCCTAAAAGAAATCAGCGACCGGGTTGCGGAAATGGTTGCCCAGATACTGTGTTTGCTTCCAGGTATGGGCTATGAAACGCTGATGAATATGTATTGGGAAGAGCTTATCTTGTGGCATGAGCAAGCAGTAAGGGTATATACAACGGTGCATGGGGTTGGTTAATGGCAAAGAATTTGGTAACCGCGATTGAATTACGGCTTAAAGATGGATTTTCTAGAGGTATACAACGTGCAGGAAGTGCGACCTCAGGGTTTGCCAAGGACACCCTTGGGGCCATCAATATGGTTGATAAGGCGCTCTCTGGTGTGGGAGCGAACTTAGCGAGTCTAGGGGTTTCGCTTTCTATCGGTGCAGCGGCAAAAGAAATAATAGACCTAGATGCAACCTTAATGCAGATGGGCGTTGTAGCGGGTATGAGTAATGAGCAGATAGGGGCACTGAAAAAGAGTCTCTTTGAGATTTCAAGTGATGCAACGATAAAACTTGATTACACCAACCTTGAAAAAGCAGCGTTTGTTATCACCGATTTAACCGGTGATACGCAATTTGCGATAGATAATTTTTATCTTATGGGACTTGCGATACGAGCGACTGGTTCGGATGCCCGAGAGATAGGAGCGCTCACGGCAGCGCTTAAAGTTGCCGGGCTCACGGCGGATCAATCGGCGGTTGCCTTGGGCACGTTTGCCAAGCAAGCCTCAGCAGGCTCATTTACGGTACGTGATTTCGCTACCTTCGGCCCACGACTGATAAGCGCCTACCTTGCAACCGGTCGAGAGGCACAAAAAGCGATGAGTGATTTAGGGGTCATGGAAGCCATACGGTACGGAGTGGGGACCTCAGATCAGGCGGCTACCGCATTTGAGGCAGTCATAAGAAATCTATCGGATCCTCAAAAATTGGATGCCTTAAAAAAATTCGGGGTAACGGTGGATTTTGCCACGCAATCTATCGGTGAAGTGATGACCGCTATTATTGCGGCGACCTATGGAGATGCAAAAAAGCTGTACGAATGGTTTGATGCGGAGGCGGTACGGGCATTTAACTATGGGATGGCGGAATACCAAAGAAACCTCAAAGAAAGTGGTAAAGGATTTGTCGAAAATTATACCAAATATGAAAGCATGGCTGGTAGTATTGCCGATCTTGAGCGGATGGCCGGGCGGAACGCCGGAACCTTAAAAGCCAATCTTGAAAACATAAAATCCGTATTTGTTGCCTATATTGATGGGGGAAGCGGGGTATTAGGGCTTTTAAATGACCTAATGAATGCCCTGGCTCAAGACCCCCAAAACATAGAACGCCTATTCGAGGCCATAGCCAAGGGGTTGGTCGCGATTACCGCGGTAAAAGGCATTGCCGGGGTCTCACGGCTTATCGGAAGCGTTGGACAACTCAAAAGCGGGAAGGTGAATATCACTGAATCCTTGTCTATGGCTACTGCTATGCCGGTGTATGTTACCAACTGGAGTGGCGGTGGTTCAATGCCGATAGGTGCAGCAGGTTTCGTCCAAGGAACCACGTCCAGTACCTTGTTAGACCAATACGGGAATCCGCTGCCCTTACCCAGTACCCCAACAGCAGGAACCCCCGCAAAAAGCTCTTCAAAAAGCCCTCGGGGAAAAATACCCAAGGGATTAAAAACCTTAGGAGCCGCAGCCATGGTTGCGGATGTAGCCTTTGAAGGCTACAAGGTATATCAAACGGTCCAGGATATTGAGCACTCTGAACTATCAGAATCAGAAAAGGAAGTGGTCCGGTCTCAGGCCATAGGGGCTGCAGCCGGAAAAACCGGTGGAGAGGTAGCGGGTATGGTGCTGGGCGGATTGCTCGGCTCCCTTGCAGGCCCTGGAGGAACGGTTGTCGGTGCATCCATAGGGGCCAGCATCTTAGGGTTTCTCGGTGAAAAAGGCGCAGAAGCCTTAGGCCGGTGGCGGGCGGAAAATACGGAAAAACAGAAAACCGACACCAAAGGGCATTACGAATATACCGGGGTGAATGGGCTTCCGGTGTGGGTTGAGCCGCAAATCCCGATAGCGAATCTGCCTCCCCAGATTACTCAGACCAAAACAGACCTCAGTCCCCAGAAAGTAGCCCTTGAAGGTCAAGCGGTGATGGATGTACATGTGGATATAAGGGGCCAGCGTCCTACTGCTCAGGTAGCCGTAAGACAAAACAGCATACCCATGCGGTTTAACACCGGCGATAATGCCGATGTATGGATGATACCATGAGTTTTGACGCATCCCTGCCCACTGTTCACGCCAAGACGTGGCGACAGGCAGAACGTCAGGATACTGAATACCCTCCCCGCTTGACCAGTTACCAAGCTCCAGGGGGTGAACCGATTACCCTTACCTTAGAGCGGTTCGATTTTTCCGGTGGCCAGTCGGTGGATACTGCGGAATATCCCTTCGGAGGATTATGGTCGAATGAACGACTTAACGAGAAGCCGCAGGTATTACACCTTCAAGGGTTTATTCGTGGCCCTGAGTATATAACCACCAGAAACGCCCTCATTGAATCATTACGGGTTAGTACCGACGATGAGACACCGGGCTTTATTGATTTACCCTTCTGGGGACGCTTCCCGGTGGTGGTAACTGAATATAACGTATCTGAAAAGACCGACGAAAAAGGACAGTGCTCGGTCAGTATTGATTGCACGCGGGCTGGTGTATCCCCTCATGCCCGGACTGAGGCAGAGGAAGCCCAGAATGAAGCCACCACAAAGGCCAGAGCCGAAGCCTTACAGGAAGCGGCTATTGCTGCCCTTGAACAGAAGCTGGAAGAGAATCTTGATACGAATACCCTGGTACAAGGCTTTTCTCAGGTGAGGTCTGTATTATTGTCGATATTGGGCCGGGTACAAGCAGCGCAAACCACCCTTAATACGATTACCAACACCATTAACGCTCTTTCAAGTCTCATTGCCCAGGGTATTCGATCTCCCCAGGAATTTGCACGGGCCTTCTTTAATGCGGCTGCATCTATATTCGCAGGGCTGCTTGAGATAAAAAACAGCGTTGATTCCTACGAGGATTTCTCATCCTATCCTGCTCCCGCAAATACCAATGAAAGAAACGTGCTCCTTCAATTCCTTGCTGCAAGCACGTTTACCCTTGAGGGTTCGACCGCTACCATCCCCCAACAAAACACCAAAGAGGCGATAGAACAGTGTTATTGGATAGGAGCGTTGTGTATAGCAAGTCAGATCATCGTACAGATGGGAGTCATATCCTCTCAAACGGCGCACGGGTACTGGACGCTCTTACAGCACCTTGAGGCACGTATCAATCAAGATAATCCTGTGATATATGCAGCGATTGAAGACCTGCGTATGAGTGTATCCCAGGAACTTGTCGCAAAAGAATTAAGCGCTGAGGTACACCGTACGGTTACGGTTCCCCTCCCGCTTTTAGCGTTGGCTCAGTATGTAGGCTGCGACGGTGTTACCCTGCAGGAACTTAACCGTATAGCCGATTCTTTTATGATTAAAGGAGAGGTGGTGTATGTCTAGGATTGTCGTTAAGAATGTCACCACGGGTAACGTATTGGTATGGAGGCATATCTTCATCCGCAAATCGCTTGATTGTATCTGTCATACCCTAGAACTGGTAATCGATCCTGGTGAAAGAACCAACGTACATAAACATGATAGGATCGAAGTACGGGTACCTAATCCGGTTATGAAAGATTCGGAAAAAGCAGGAGGGAGGCGGGTAACCACGGTGTTGGTGGACGAAATAACGGCACAGGTGGACGGAGCGACCCACGGCATTACGGTACTGGGACGCTCTCCTGCCCGGGATATGATTGATTCAACCTTCAGTGATGATTATCCAGAAATGACCCTCAAAGCGCTTACCAATAGGATAGGGGAGAGGTTTAGTATAACCTGTGAAACCTTTCCCGATACCCAAGACCTTACGCAACTGGTTCCCGCGTTCTGCTTGGAAGGGGAAAGCCCGTGGATAAAACTGGTAAATGAGGCGAATAATCAGGGGTTTCTGTTTACGGCAAACGAAGCGGGTAATCTCTATTTATGGAAAGCAGGGCGCGGGAATCCTGAGCACTTTCATCTGAGCGAAGGGATAAATATCAAAACCATCAGATGGACCGAAAATGGCTCTGAACAATTCCACCGGTATATCGTTACCGGAGGAGGTAACAACGTCCAGCTTGTAGATAGTACCTGCGAAAACAATCGGGAGTTAACCATTGACATGACCGATCCGACTATTACCCAAACAAAACTGGAACGCCGGGCACAAACCGAGATGCGCCGGCGACGAGAAACCCGTACCACGGTTAGCATATCAGGCTGGGGACTTACCGATGAACAGATAAAACGGTTAGGGCCGACCGAGGAAAAAGAAGTGTTTTGGGTACCGAATATACTCATCCCGGTTACCGTGCCCTCTCTTGGGTTAGCTGATAGGCTCTTAATCTGCGAAGTGGAATATGAGGCAAGCCCGGAGACGTTAGGATGTACGATTACGGTGGTAAACCATGAGGCATACCTATGAATGGTATTAAAGAGCTAGCCGCGAAACTACGCAATCTATGTTGCCTATCCGATTTCCAGAGACGGTATGAAGACGGGAAGATACAGATAAAAACCCATAACGGGAAAGTACTGGAACAACATGAGGCGTTCCCCTATGGCTTTTTTTCCAAGGCAAAGAACGGTAAGGTCTTAGTACTTTGTCAGGGAGGAAACCTTGACAGCTTTGAACTACTGCCTGTGATGAAAGCAGATGAGGTACTGCTGCCGGAATTGGCTGAGGCAGATGCTGCGCTCTATACCGAGGCAGGAGGCTGGGTTATCTGCAGGAATAATGGCAACGTGGAACTGAATGGTACGGATAATGGCGGTATGGTGAAGGTACGGGAATTACAACATCAGTTACAGAAAAATAATGAGCTATTGAGTATCCTCCTTTCGGTGTTGAGAGGTACACCGATAAGTGAAGCCGGAAATGGCAGCCCCTCAGCACTCCAGGCAGCCCTGGCGACGGCTTTGGCATCAGCTCAAGTAGGGGATTTCAGCACTATTGCATCAGATAAGGTCTTCCATGGAAACGGTAAAAATTGAACAGTGGGCAGATATCCGCGAACTGGTACAGATGAGTATTGGTACCAACAAAGGTACCTGGTGGGCCGACCCCTCCTTTGGAAGTGACCTATGGCTCTTGAGGCAGAGGGGGAAACTAGATGGACAAACCGCAGACACCCTAAGACACCTGATCCTCCAAGCTACCCAATGGCTGGTGAACGATGGGCTTGTACGAGAGATTACCTGCCACACTGAACGCTCAGGTAAAAATGAAATAACCTATACGGTAACGGTAATGCGGGCAAATGGCTCTCATGAGTTACTTAAGGAGGTATGGTATGCCCTTTAGACGGGATTCGTTGAGTGTTATCCTTGACCGCATCTACGCCCAGTATATGAGCCGCATTAAGCCGCTTGAGAGAACACCCCGGTATAATCTGCTTAAAGTAATCTCAGCAGTAGATGCGGGGATGTATCACCAGTTGCTGGGAGATCTGGATTTTTTGGCCTTGCAATTATTCCCGGATACGGCTGAGGGAGCGTATTTGCGGGCCCACTGGTCCAGTAGGATTACCCCCTTATACGCAATCGCCGCCAGTGGGGAGGTACTGATTACGGGTATTGCCGATAGGCCGGTACCTGCTGGGCTTATCTTTGCATCCTCACCAGGAGAACGGTATTACACCGAACACGCATACCGCATCGGCATGGACGGAACGGTCGTGGTACGGGTAAAAGCGCAAGGTACCGGCTTACAAACCAATCTTGCCGCTGGACAAGAACTATCGGTCGTATCGGCCATCCCCGCGGGCATATCGTCAAAAGCTCACAGCACGGGCAGTGGCATTATAGGAGGTGCGGATGCGGAGACCGATGAGGAGTATCTGGTTCGGGTACTCCTTGGACTCCGTAATGCCAACCGGTATGGGAAATCAGGGGATTTTGCTGCCTGGGCCATGGACGCAAGTCCTGAAGTATCAGCAGCATGGGAATATAAACACTTCGGTGTATTTGGGGCAGTACTCATACAGGTGATAAATGGGTCTCAACTCGAATGGGTGCATCCGGTGAGTAATCTCGATGTGATACGCGCTTATATAAACGATAACGCACCACCGGTGCTCTTTACCATCCGGACACCAGAAATCATAAACCTTAATCCAGTTGTATCTTTGATACCCTCTGAAGATACCAATATGAATCGGGCACTGGCCATAAACCGGATGAAGAGCTATCTGCAAGTAAGCGCCCAGCCCGGAGTACAGATAACCGCGGGAGCCCTCAGAACCGCACTCATTGATGGGGTAACCATAACTGATGCGACGGTTAAATTAAACGGTGATTCAACCGGTATTGTTACTACCACCATTCTGCAATATCCCTATGTGGGGGAGGTATCATGGGACTAGTAGCCACAGCCACTGAATATGCAGCAGCCTTACAAAAATTATTCCCTCAGGGTGATTACTGGGATACCCAATTTGCAAATCCTGAAAGCGATGTATCTCGATTCTGTCAGGTCAAAGCAGTCGAACTTATCCGATTCAGAGAACGGATGAATGCTCTCCAATCGGAGAGCATAATTGAAACAACCCATGAACTTATCGCCGATTGGGAACGAGTACTCTTAGGGCATAATACGAACGGACTTGACCTGGAGCAGCGGCGCTTGTTTTTACTCTCGAATCGTGATGTGAGCGCGAATCGGGTGGAACTGCAGAAGATAGCGGGTAGGTATGGACTTTCCATAACGGATATTACCTTTCCCTATAAGCCCGCCTTCTTTGGGTTTTCCCGATTCAACCAAAGGATATGCGGCCCCATTGGGTTTTCGGTTTTGCTCTTTGTGGTACAGCAATCCGAACCAAAGGAAGAGCAACTGATAAGGGACTTTGAACAGGAAATAGCAGCGCTTATGCTCGCTAATCAAATAATCTCTTTTAAATATGAAGGAGTCTAAGTATGGCAGGGATGTATCCAGATAATCAAAGCATTGAGATTTTTGGAGAATCAGTACCATGGCCTGGAGTGGATGCAAGCGGTAAGTTTACCAATGGAAGTTTTAGCGACCCCCAGGTAAAACCCTCGTTTATCCCGGCTGAGACTATCAATTTGATATTGGACAATCTTGAGGCACTCATCACTGAGCTGGGCGGTACCCCCAATAATACCAGCATCAGTCAATTGGCGACTCTGTTCTCTGCAGCAAAATTGATGGAACGAATCAAGAGCGTAGATGGAGAGCAGAGCGGGCTTGATGCGGGAAAACTTGCGGGGCAGCCGGGCAGTTATTACGCTCCGATAGACAATCCAACGCTTACCGGTACCCCCAGGGCCCCAACTGCAGAACCTGAAACGAATAATACCCAGATAGCTACCACGGCTTTTGTACAAGGAGTTATGGACGGTATTAAATCGGTCATCCGCGGGTTTATATCGTTGGGACTTACCAACATAGATAATTCATCGGTGCCCCAGATAGCAGCGGGTAGTAAGGTAGAGGTGGGAGGCTCACTTTATGGGGCGAATGGGGCCATTACCGGGACACCAACAGCGAACGCGGTTAACTATATTTATGCCGTACCGAGTGAGGGTACCCTATCATTCAGCTACGCATCCACGCAACCTACATGGAATTCCGCCAAAGGCGGGTGGTACAACGGCAATAACCGGGCGGTAGGAAAATTGTTCTATACCAACGGGCAGTATAACGGGAAAGTAATCCTTGATGGCTATAACGCCATGAGGTTGTTGAATGCGGACCAGACGGTACCGATGACGGGTGGGATGCAGGTCGTTAACGTCACCTATAGTTTATTGAACATAGTGCTGATGACAACGCTCCCTGCCGGGGCGTATCGCTACGAGATGAAAGCAGGTACAGGCGGACGGGGTGGCAATAATAAAAGCAACACGGGTGGCGCAGGAGCGGCTGGCGAACAAAAAGCAGGTACATTTATGCTGTACCATCCGACCCTGATACACTATGCGCTTGGTGGGAACGGTAATAACGGCGAAGACACCGAATCCGTTGCTGGAGGAGGGGGTGGGTGCACCGGAGGTTCGGCTTTTATCGACTTGGTCACGGAATTGGTATTGTGCCTGGGGGGTTCAGGCGGCGGGGGTGCTGGGAGGGATGATGATCATCCTCTATATGGCGGTGCTGGTGGCGCAGGCGGGTATGGTACCGCCGCGGACGGAACAAGCTCATACGGAGGCAAGGGCGGCAGCAATGGCGTCGGTGGGAATGGGGGGATGACCACAAAGTCAGGCGGTGGCGGGAGCGGGTACCTGCGCGGTGGCGCAAGCTATGGCGAAGGCAAAGCTGGCGGCGGATACGGCTCTAGCGGTGGAAATGGTGAAACTGGTGGCATAGGCGGAGCCAGTGAGAAAGGGGAGAACGTGCTGCCAACTGACAAGTACATGTGGCAGATACAGTACCAGGGTGGTGGCGGCGCGGGTGGTGCCATAGGCGGTGCCGCGGGCGGTAGTGGCCTTAAATCAACATCATCGGGCTATCTGAATATTTACATGATGTGGTAGATATGAAATTACGGGGTCAGGTACGGTATTTTCCTCAAGGGAACTGTCCAGGGTTGAGATTCCCTGGAGAATAGGTCAATTTCTACAATAAGGACTCAAACCCGCAGTATCAGATAACGCTAAGCGTGGTAAGTACCCCATCCGGGATTCCTTGTTAATGTAATGCCGTTTCACTATTTGTAATTTTTAATCTGTCTGTATTCACTGGCGTTTGGGGTTCTGTTCGCTGGCGCGTTCAGGCTACGACAGAAGCATCGATTTTCCAGGAGAAGCGGATATCTACACTTTCACTGTAACTAATTCCGGATCTTATCAGTTTACGCTTAATCAGTATAATTTTGATGCGTATGCTCACGTATACCGGAACGACAGCCTCCTAACTACTATTGATGACCAGGTTACCTCTGGATACTATGCCCTGTATTTCGGAGACACGGTGATGGTGGTCGTTACCCCTTATTCTCTCGGTAGTACCGGTAATTATGGGATACAAATCGACCAGGAGTAAACCACAATGAAAGCGGACCTTTTGTAAAGAAGGGGCCCCTTTGAAACGGCGGCTATCCTGGAGCCACAGGCTGCGGGATAGCCCTTTTTATGCCCTAAATCATAGAAAAAAACAAAAAGAATCAAGGGGTTTGCCCATAACGGAGATAGGCGGCCTCCTGGGACGAGCCTGCCACGGCAGTCCTTATGTGGATAGTATCCGCGCTTGCTCAAGTATGTATTCTTGAAAGAGTTAAGCTCTTGCAGAGGGTTTATAAGCTCATCATAATCTTGTTTTTTTTACGCTTTTTTTTATTTTTTTCTAAAATATACTAGACACCGGAAAATTAAAGTGATATGGTATTATCACATAGTTAAGAATAATAACCGCTATGTGAGCGGGTATTCTATAAA
>JAISBK010000196.1 GCA_031266255.1 Treponema sp. | reverse complement strand
TCCGGTACATCGGTGGCGGAAGTGGCCCGGCTCATCAAGAAATTTGAAAAGATGCGTACCATGATGAAAAAGATGACTAAGCTAAATCGAAATCCTGCATCCCAATCCATGATGGCGCGGATGCAGCCTTGGTTCAAATAAGCACCTGCGCACCTGCGGTGGGCGACGTGATTTCCGTGTGGTAAGGGAATGGGGTGTACGTCCCTTCGTTCCTGTTTCAAGTGATGAGTGGTATCCAATACTGGGGCATTGGGGCTTGGCAGTATGACATAGCAGGCTTCGCTAGTAGTAGGAACGGAGGGACGTACGTCGACTTTCACCTAACACCGCACCCACGTCGCCCGCCGCAGGCGCACCTGCCTTTTTGGAATTGCTGGGGTCTTGAGTCCCCATTGACTAAAAGCCTTGTTTTTTGTATACATAAAATTCAGCTGAAGCAGTTCTTGTCAAACAAGGGTTTGCCCAGATGCTCGTATGTATAGCTAATCGGATTCCCTGGTACAGAGGGAACCCATGAGGAGGACCTCCATGAGCGCCAGAATTAGGCTCAAAAGATTCGGAACCAAGAAACGGCCCTATTACCGCATAGTGGTTATGGATAAACATGCCCCCCGGGACGGAAAAGCCATTGAAGAACTAGGGTATTACCATCCCATTGAAAAGGAAGACCAGCAGATCCGGTTTAACGAGGAGCGGGTAAAACTTTGGCTTCAACAGGGAGCCACCGTAAGTGATACGGTTCATACCATCCTTAATAAGCAAGGCGTCTTTTTATAAGTTCGTTTTTATGAGAGGTAGTTTCAAAAGGTCGATTTTTGGAACTGATTCGTTATGCTTCGGTAGGATGAAGCCATGATACACGAAAGGGAAGGTGGAGAAGTGGAAAAAGATCTGGTTGAATATATTGTAAAGTCTTTGGTTGATGATCCTTCGTCGGTATCGGTCAGTGTTGTGGAAGGAGAAAAATCCACTATATTGGAGCTTAAGGTTGCCCCTGATGACATCGGCAAGGTTATCGGTAAACATGGCCGGATTGCTAAGGCCATCAGGACCGTTTTACAGGCAGCAACCGCGAAAGGAGGTAAGCACACCGTTCTTGAGATATTGGACTGATAGGGATAGACCGAGGGGTGAGCAAAATGACTGAACAGTTTGTAGTGGGCGTAATAGGTGCTCCCTTTGGGATTAAAGGTCATGTAAAGGTGCATGCCTTTTCCGGTGAGTATGAACATCTCAAGACGCTTGAGACGGTCATGGTTCGATGCGGAGAGGTTGAACGGGTCCTTGAGTTGGAAGAAACCGTACCGGTTACCCGGGCTTTGGGAATGAAATTTAAGGGAATTGATACCCCGGAACGGGCCAAAACCCTTACCGGAGGGGAATTGGTAACTGATAGGGCCCATGCAGCGCCGCTTAAACAAGATGAATTTTATGTAGAAGACCTCCGGGGCATGGAAGTGCTGGGTGATGGCGGGGTATTAGGGCGTATCAGTGATGTTTTTGACGGCGGAGGGGGGCAGCTCATTGAAATCCGTCTTACTTCCGGTGCATTAAAGCTGGTTCCCTTTAGACATGAATTTTTTGGGGATATATGCCTTGAGAAGGGTACTGTGGTCTTGCTGGAACAGTGGATACTGGCATGACCTATACGGTTCTTTCTTTGTTCCCAGAACTGATCGATGCTTTTTTTACCCTTTCTATTTTAGGCAAGGCGGTAAACCGGGGAATAGTGGGGTATCGTTCTATAAATATCCGGGACTTTGCGCTGGATAAGCATAAAACCTGTGATGACGCCCCCTATGGGGGAGGAGCGGGGATGCTTATGATGGCCGAGCCCATGGGACGGGCATTGGCTTCCCTGGGGATCCCCAATCGTTTTGATCCGCAGGTCGCTGTGTCCCAGACCGGTAAGCCTCGGGTTCTTTATCTGTCCCCTGCAGGACGGCCTTTTACACAGGAGAAGGCAAAAGAACTGGCCGGAGAAACTGAACTCATCCTTCTGTGCGGCCGGTATGAGGGCTTGGATCAGCGTATTATTGATGCCTATGTGGATGAGGAGATTTCCATTGGGGATTACGTGCTTTCTTCGGGGGAAGTTGCGGCCCTGGTGCTCATTGATGCCACCTACCGCTTGATAGAAGCGGTGATTACCCCGGCGTCCCTGGAAGAAGAGAGCTTTTCGAGCGGTTTACTGGAGTATCCTCAGTATACGCGGCCAGAGCTGTATGGTACGCTTAAGGTTCCAGAGGTATTGCTTTCAGGACACCATGAAAACATACGGCAGTGGCGCCTTCGGAAACAAATTGAAAAAACCCTTGCTCTACGTCCGGATCTTATTCGGCAGGGCGAGGAAGCGGGCCTGTTCGACAGGGAAACCCGTACTATTATAGCAGAACTACGGAATAAGAGCGCAGGATAAACCCTGCCATTCCAAGGGGGAGAAATGAGCGAAATAAAGGCAGGCATCAAGGAAATTGTAGCTTCTCAAATGAAAAGCGAACTTGATCAATTCAAGGTAGGCGATACGGTAAAAGTTCATTTTAAGATCGTTGAAGGCAAGAACGAGCGGATTCAGGTGTATGAGGGCCTGGTAATCGCCATTAAGAATGCCCAACTGAGCAGAACCTTTACCGTCCGGAAGAACTCCTATGGGGTTGGGGTTGAACGGGTATTTCCCCTGCATTCTCCGCGGATAGCCAAGGTTGAACTGGTGCGTCCTGGCAAAGTCCGCCGGGCAAAGCTCTACTACATAAGGAGTAAAATCGGTAAGGCTGCCAAAATCAAGGAACTTATTTCCAAGAAGAAAAAGCAGCCCAAGGTTGTTACAGAAGCCACTAATGGCTGATCTTGCGGTTGAAGCATTCCCCTGAATATGAGTTGCCTGGTAATTCAGGGGACGGT
Source organism: Treponema sp. (assembly GCA_031266255.1). Taxonomy (GTDB): domain Bacteria; phylum Spirochaetota; class Spirochaetia; order Treponematales; family Breznakiellaceae; genus JAIRLU01. The sequence continues at coordinate 10,461 of JAISBK010000196.1, read as the reverse complement.
ACTGGGATGAACAAGTCCCAGAAGGGCCGGGAAGGAGAAGCCCGGGCTGCGGTATTTTTGGAGGCCGCAGGAATGCGTATCATCGCCCGGAATGTACGCTCTAAGGCTGGAGAGATCGATTTGGTTGCCCTGGATGGGGATGCCATTGTATTCATTGAAGTCAAGACTTGGTCTGTGTATCCTATTGAGGAATTGTACTACGGAATTGACGAGAAAAAGCAGCGCCGTATCATTGAAACCGCTAAGTATTTTCTTTTTTCCCATCGAAAATATAATGGTATGGTTGTTCGTTTTGATGTTGTATTTATTGGACCGGAGCTTATTACCCATCTTGTATCAGCTTTTATGGAGTGCGGATAATAATGATTCAGAAAGAGGTTCAAGAGGAGCATTATCAAAGACCTGTTGAATTAGAATCGTTAAAACGTAAGATTAACGATCAAACCTATCTTTACGACGCCATCAACTGTTTGGCCATGATATTGAGTAATGAAATTCTGAATACACTCCAGGGAGGAATCATTGAGTATACGGGGAGGATCCAAGCGCAGAGGGTATCGACGCCGGAATCGGGATACTAATAACGATCCTGAATATAGCAAGCCTGGAAAAAAGACCCCAGACCATGCGCGGTCTAATGTGGGACGGGGCACTACCTACGAGAGGTTGCGATGGACTCCTCCGGTACTGTCTCCTGAACCCCTTCCGGTACCAGATTGTCCGTACTGTGGTAAACCCATTAAAGATATCGCTGCAGCAGTAACCGATAAATATTCAGATACACCGGTTCATTTTGACTGTATCATCGCTAAAATTGCTGAAAGCGAAACCCTGGAAAAAGGGGATTCCATAGCCTACATTGGGGGAGGATGTTTTGGTATCCTCAAGTTCACCGGGTCTCCGCATGGGCCTCGATTTATCATCAAAAAAGTGGTAGCATGGGAGGACAGGGAACACCGAGCAGACTGGCGGAAAACAATCAGCGAACGGTATTTGCTATAAAGGGAGCGAGTATGATTGGAATCATTGGAGCGATGGAAGATGAAATTATCCTGCTCCGTTCAGCCCTGACCAATCCACAGGTCAATACTATTGGGGGTTTTGATTTTTTTGCGGGTGAACTTGAGGGAAAGTCGGTAGTTTTATTGCGAGCCGGGGTAGGTAAGGTGAATGCTGCGGTAGGCTGCGCCTTGCTCATCACCACCTATCATGCAGAGATGGTCATTAATACCGGATCTGCTGGGGGTATCGATCCCAGGCTTAATTTCGGGGATGCCATTATTTCCGATGGCTTGGTGTACCATGATGTGGATGTTACTGCTTTTAATTATGCTGCTGGCCAGCTTCCCGGTATGCCTACCGTATTTCCAGTTCCTGAGGATCTGATCCGCCGAGCAGAACAGGCAGTGGAGGAGTTAAAACAAGAGCGTAAGCTTCCCGCGGGATTTAACTATATTAGAGGTCTGATTGGTTCAGGAGACGTTTTCATGCACGACCCTGCTCGTATTGCGGCGGTTCGTACGCTGTTCCCTGATATCAAGGCAGTGGAAATGGAAGGGGCCGCGGTGGCTCAGAGTTGCTTCTTGTTTAAAGTGCCTGCCCTGATCATCCGGGCCCTTTCGGATATTGCAGGGGCTGAATCGCCCCTTAAGTTCAGTGAATTTCTTCCGGTTGCATCCAAACATTCTGCGGCGATAGTGCTTCGGATCATCCAGAATAGCTGATTAGTATCCTCGCCTGCCATGCCAGGAGGGTCCATTCCCCCTGCGGTGGGGCGGGTAAGGGAAATCTGGTCTTGCCTGAAAGAACTCCGATGGAACTAAATCATACTCTTTATTATTGAGGGTAAGTTTAGCAGCCCTTAAAAAACGGGAGTCTGCCTTCTGGGATGCCCACGCGTACCCCTCAATGGTTACGTTTACCCCTTCCTTGAGACCATCAATAAAGCCAATAAACCGCTCAATCCCCAAGATATAGTAGTTTATATCCTGATCTTGTAGGGCGATCATGCCCTGTTGGATACCGAGGGTACCGGTAACCTTCAAGGTTTCCGGTGGTGTCATGGGCCCTCGGAAATTAGGCCAATTCCAAGGATTCCGCTGTTGGGCAGTAACGAGTCCTCCCACGGCTAAGGCCAGGAGGATAAAAAAAACGCTTCTTTTCATGGTATATACACTCCACAAAAACAAATGTATAGGTGTGAAACAGGGCTCTAATGAAAACCCGTTCTTTGCTGAGGCCAACGGCCTTACCAATATATAAGCAGAAACCGTGCCAAGATAAGTATATTACCATCAGAGATGGGGTTTTCTTATGTGTACTTTAAGACAACCAGGAAAATAGAGGGGATAATCAGAACCTATGCCGATCCCTGCCAGATCCTGAAGCTAACAAGTGGGCAAAATTTTCTCACCTGAGTAAAATATACCTTACTCTATCTTCTGCAGGGAAAGCGCAGGGACGTACACCCCGCTTAATAACAACGCAGCCCCCAAGTCGCCCGCCGCAGGCGTTGTACTTTCATGGGGCTCCACCGTATAATCTTAAGGTATGAATTACTATGCGCTGCAGATTAAAACCCGATCAGAAGAGAAATACATAAAACTCTTTAAAGCCCTTCATCCAGAATGTACGGTTCCTATCTATTTTCCTCAGCGGAAACTCGATATCCGTCGGCAAGGGGTGCTTATCCATTCTAATGCGGCCATTTTTCCCGGCTATATTTTCATTGAGGTAGGGGAAACCGAGGATATTCTCACCCATCATTGGGCCTTCCGCAGAACCGAAGGATTTTACCGGTTTTTACGGTCTAATCAAAATATCACCGCACTGGCCGGTAAGGATCTGGAAGTAGTGCTCCATTTCATCAAAAAAGTCGGTCCCATTGCGGGAAAGTCCAAAGTCTATTTTGATGAGAATGCTCGGATCGTGGTTACCGAAGGACCCTTAATGGGACTTGAGGGACAGATAATAAAAGTCGATAAAAGAAAGGGGAGGGCAAAGATCAAGCTGGATCTCTATGAGGATTCTTTTGCTATTGATTTGGCTTTTGAAATGATAGATGCCGCAGAAATGGCGGGGAACCGATGATGAGTATGAACCTATACAGAAGCGCGATAAGAGATACATGCTAAAAAAAGATACCCTATGACAGAAAAACACAGAACCCCTTTACAATCAGAGCGTTTATACATTATCGGGGCAGGTTTTGCAGGACAGACCCTGGCCCAGGAGATCAAAGTAAAGGCTATCTTCGGTGAAGTGGTGGCTTTTTTGGATGATGACCCAGAAAAGATAGGCAGGAAAATTGATGGGATTCCGGTGCTGGGGCCGATCCGGGATGTAGCCCAGCTTTTGCGGATGAAGGGAGCTGATGAAGCCATCATCGCTATCCCCAGTGCTTCCCGAGAATACCTCAAGGATATCTACCATACCCTCAAACAAGTGGGTTTCCAGCGGATCCGGATCTTGCCGGGGATTTCCCAGATCCTCGAAGGGGATGCACACCTCATTCAAACCCGTTCCATCGATCCTCAAGACCTGTTAGGACGTACGCCTATAACGGTAAACTTGAAAGAAAGCCTGGCTTACCTGAGGGGAAAACGGGTGCTGGTTACCGGCGCGGGAGGTTCTATCGGAAGCGAACTCTGCCGACAGCTTCTTTCTGGGGGGGCGGCCCGGCTCTATCTGTTTGGTCACGGAGAAAATGCCATCTATCAAATTGACCGGGAACTCAGACTCCTCCAGGAGGAAGGGGTGGGCGAAAAGGCCACCCTGGTACCGATCATTGGGGAACTCAAGGATACGCGGTATATGGATTACATCTTGGAACGCCTCAAAGTCGAGGTGATTTTCCATACTGCTGCATATAAGCACGTTCCTATGATGGAAGAAAACCCCGTGGCAGCTATTGAAAACAACTTCTTTGGGACTGCCAACCTCATTGCCGCGGCCCGAAAGCAGGGGGTATCGCGTTTCGTCCACATTACCACAGACAAGGCAGTGGAACCCGTATCGGTTTACGGGGTGTCCAAGTACCTCTGCGAGCGCTTGGTGCTGGAAGAAGCAGCTCAAGCCGCAGCCTCCCGGGGGGCTGCCGATGCTGCGTACCCCCATTTCATGGTGGTGCGGTTCGGTAATGTGCTCGGTTCCCGGGGTTCTATTATGCCTCTTTTCCAGCAGCAAATTGAAAAGGGAGGGCCGGTAACCGTAACCCACCCTCAGATGCGGCGTTGGTTTATGACCATCCCTGAAGCGTGTTCGCTGGTGCTCAAAGCCGGGGGAGTGGGGGAAAACGGAAACCTCTACCTCCTTGATATGGGGGAACCAGTACGGATCCGGGATATGGCAGAGCAGATGATCCGGTTTTATGGGTTTGAACCGGAAACAGACATCAAGATCGACTATATCGGGCTTCGTCCTGGAGAACGGCTGGGGGAAAAGCTCTGGGGAGATGATGAACTGCCTGGTCAAACCGAGTTTAACCGCATCCTCAAGGTGGAACGAAAAAAGCCCCATAAACAGAATATCCAGGAACTGATGGGGCAATTGCGGCCTATCTGCTGTTTTGATCCAGAACATCCGGACCTGTATCGAGACCCTAAGCGGCTACGGGACATACTCAAGGAGGCTATTCCTCATTATGTGGATGGATAAGGGGGATATTCCCTTTGCTCGACCCTTCATCGGCCCAGAAGAAGAGGAGGCCGTGCTGCGGGTACTCCGTTCCGGTTGGCTCACCACGGGCCGAGAGGCCCTGGCCTTTGAAGCGGAATTCACCCGGTTTCTTGAAGGACCTGGGGGAAGACCCCCGGGTTTACAGAGCCTTACGGTCAATTCTGCCACCAGCGGCCTGCACCTTGCCCTGGAAGCCTGCGGTATTTGTACCGGAGACCTCGTGCTGGTTCCGGCCTATACCTTTGTTTCCACCGCGGAAGTGATTCGCTACCTGCATGCCGAAGTGGTTTTTGTGGATACTGCCCCGGGAACCTTTCATATAGACCCTCATGCCCTGGAAGCAACCTTGATGCGGCTTTGCAACGGGGAAGGGGCATATCCTCAGCGGCATGGTCCGGGTAGCTTTGGTCCCCAGGGTACCCCCAAGGCAGTGATCCCCGTTCACTACGGCGGTCTTCCCTGTGATATGGATGCCATCATGGATATTGCCCGCAAGTACGGCCTCAGGGTAATTGAAGATGCAGCCCATGCGTTCCCTTCCCAACTGAGTAACGGGTCCTGGGTAGGCACCATTGGTGATCTGGGGGTATTCTCGTTTTATGCCACCAAAACCATCACCACTGGAGAAGGGGGTATGGTGGTAAGCCGGGATCCGGAGATCGCCGGCAGGATCGCCCTCATGCGTTCCCACGGCATAGACCGGAGCGTGTGGAACCGCTATACCGATACCAAGGCATCTTGGTACTATGAAGTAGTGGCTGCGGGGTATAAATACAACATGCCAGACCTCTTAGCCGCTTTAGGCAGGGCGCAACTCGCCCGAGCACCGGAACTCTTAGAATTAAGAAAGAAGATTGCTGCGGCCTATGATGCAGCCTTTCAAGATGGGCTACCGGTTTCTTTGCCCCCTACTGGTCCGGGGGATGCCCGGCACCTGTATCCTTTACGGCTCAATCTGGAAAGGCTCTCTATTACCCGGGATACCTTTATCGAAAAAATTCAGGCTGCTCGAGTGGGGGTTTCGGTACATTTCATTCCCCTGCATATCATGCCCTATTACCGAGACCGGTATAGCCTTATTGAGGCTGATTTCCCTGAATCTATGAGGAGTTTTCAGCGGGTCATTTCTTTACCTATATGGCCGGGAATGGAGTATGCACAGATTGACCGGGTGATTACCGTGGTTAAAACCATTGCCCAGGAATACAGCTGGTCTTGAAGGATGTAAAAGAGTGGTGTTTGTAGATGATATTATGATACCGGATGGTTTATATGCCCTAACCATCCGGGCGCCTATGGCCAAAGGGCGTTTGAACAGCATTGCATGTCCTCCGTTGCCTGCTGGCTATACCTTGATTCAAGGTAAGGATATCCCCGGTACGAATCAGGTGGACCAGTTCCCGGTGCCTATCTTTGCGGTGGAGGCGATTTCGTATAGAGGCGAACCAGTAGCCCTCTTGGTAGGGCCTGATATGGGTAAACTCCAGGAATACACTGCCCAGTGTAAGGTCATCGCGGATGAGGATACCCCGGTTTTTTTCCAGACCCTGCCTGATGTTGCGGGGGTCTTAGCGGAACGAACCCTGAGTATCCCCCAGGATGCGATCGATTCTGAGGAGGATATCCCCCCCACCACGGTACAAGGAACCTATCAAACCGGAATCCAAGAACATTGGTATGCAGATCCCCAGGGCGCCGTGGCAATATACACCGGGGAAAGGAGTCCTGCGGGGCATATCGCAATTCATACCGCTACCCAATGGCCCTTGCACGTTAAACGGTCGGTATCCCAGGTCCTCAAGATTCCCTTGGATGAGGTGGTAGTTGAAGCTACCGCCCTGGGAGTGCACTTGGACGGGAAACTATGGTACCCGTCCCTCATTGCCTGCCAAGCCGCGTTAGGGGCATACATCACCCATAAGCCGGTAAAATTGGTATTAACCAGGGAAGAGGACTTCCGGTATTCTCCCAAACGCCACTTCACGATGATTGAGATCCGCAGCACCCTGGAGAAATCAGGGGAGATCCGGGAAACCGCGATTACCGTGAAAACCGACTTGGGCGCTCAAGGGGTTTTTACCGATGAAATACTGGATCAGACCTGTCTTGGCAGCTTAGGGGCCTATAGGATTGCTCCGTGTAACCTCAAAGGAACTGCCCTCACCACGAACATCCCTCCCCAAGGCCCCTTTGCAGGGTTCGGGTTATCTCAAGGTTTCTTTGCCATAGAACGGCATGTTTCCCGCATTGCCGATACCCTGCATCAGGATCCTGCAACATGGCGCAAACAGCATGTGTTCCCCAAACACGCGTCCTTGGCCATCGGGGCGCCGGTAAAGACGGCTCCGGTAGAACAGCTCATTGATACCACCGCAGCCAAAAGCGATTATTACCGGAAATGGGCCGCTTATGAGCTGCTGCGCAGCCACCGCCACGGAAGCTCCTGGGCAGCAAAAGACGAGAACCCCCGGGGGATAGGCATTGCCCTGGCGTATCAGGGCAACGGTTTCTTGTACCCCCCTGATGATGGGGTTTCCTATGGACTTGAAGTATGTTTGGAAACAGACGGATCCTTGGAAATACGCAGCGCCTCCTGTACTACTGAATATGCCCAACTGTGGCGGAAGATCGCCGGGGAGATTCTGTCGATTGATGCAGACCTGATCCGGATCCAGGTAGGGCAGCTCTCTGATGCTGGGTCTGTAAGCAATACCCTTGCGGAGCTGAGTCCCCTGCTGGAAAAGGCCTGCCGGACTATACAGCAACAGCGGTTCCAGGTTCCCCTCCCCATCACCGAACGGGAGTATTATGCCCCCTCCCTCAAAGTACCTTGGGAAGGGACCGCTTCGGTTCCTGGTAACCGGCTCTATGACGAACACGCCCTTGCCAGGCTGGGATGGGGGGCGGCAGTGGTTGAAGTAGCCATAGACCCAATAGCCTATACCCCTATCATCCGGGGGATCTGGCTGGGGATAGCAGGAGGCTGGATACTTTCGGAAAAACAGGCCCGGCGTACCCTGAGCTATTCCGCGATCCAAGCCCTGGGATGGGCTACCCAGGAACGGCTCTTCTACACTGAAGGGGAGATCCCTGAACGTCTGTTTTATTCCTATGGGATTCTAGACCCAGAAGATATACCGATCATACAGATTGATTTTATCGGGCAAGATACGGAGTATCCCCAAGGGATTGAAGCATTACCCTTTAGTTCTATTCCCGCGGCGTATGTTCAGGCGGTTTCTCAGGCTATGGATCATCCCTTTGAAACTATTCCTCTCGGTGCGCAAGAGATCTGGGAAGTGGAAAACCTACGAAAAAAAGAAGAGGCCCTATGACTATAGGATTCACCCTTAACCAGGAAAAGGTAACGGTCCATACTGGTCCGGATACCCGGCTCATTGATATAGTACGGGAGCGATTCTCCCTTACCGGTGCAAAATCAGGATGTTTAACCGGATGCTGCGGAGCCTGCACGGTTATTTTTAACGATAATGTAGTTAAATCCTGCCTGATCCCGGGTTTTCGGGTCCAGGACAGTACCATTATTACCCTTGAAGGCTTTGCAAAGACCGAGGCGTACCAGGACATCATCAAAGGCTTTGCCGAAGCAGGGGTTGTAACTTGCGGCTACTGCGACAGCGGCAAAATTTTAACCATGGAAACCATCCTTACCAAGAAGCCCCGGCCCAGTGCTCGAAAAGACATCCTGGCAGAACTGCGGGGGATCCGATGCCGCTGTACTGAACCGGAAAGCCTGGTTGCTGCGGTTTTGGCCATAGCGGATATTCGGCAACGGAGATTGTATGGACGCAGCGCTTAATCAGGTCTGGTCTCCCACCAGTTTTCAGGACCTTTTCAGCACCTGGGCACGGTTTCCCGATGCCCTGCCTATTGCGGGAGGGACCCAAGTCCTCCGAGGTCAGGCCAAGCACGTACCGGTCTTTCCCAAGCACGTCCTCTCCCTGGATCGACTGGAAGAGCTGCGCCGTATTACCCGGACCGAACGGTACCTGGAAATCGGGGCTATGGTAAAATTAAATGACCTCATCAACCTGGGAAAAGTCGTTCCCGAAGTACTGACCCAGTGTTTGCTGGGTATTATCGGGCCGCAGCTTCGCAACCTTGCCACTATTGGGGGCAATATCTGTACCCCCGCTTGCTACTTGGATGCCACGGCGCCGATGATAGCCTTGGATGCGCATTACGAATTACGCAATGCCACGGGTGCCCGGTGGATTTCCACCTCCCGATTTTATACTTTGCAAGGACCTGCGGGCTTAGGTCAGCAGGAACTGTTGACCCGGATCCGTATCCCCCTGGATCAGTGGACCTATTCGGCCTATACCAAATACAAGCCCCAAGAAACCGGTGGAGCAGGAGGGGTTATCGTGCTTATCTTGCGAAATCAAAAGAATGTGCTCACCGATATACGGCTTGTCTTTGTGGGAGACCAGATAATCCATAATAAAAACAGTGAAGCCTTGCTGCGAGGGAAGCGGCTTCCCCTGGACCGGAAGCATGTGCTCATGTTTGTGGATGATTGGAAGGCGCATCTGCATGCGCTCGATATGCCAGTGGATCTATTACAGGCCCGTTTATTGCATTTCATTGAATCCAGGCTGCTGGCTCTGGTGGATTAAGCCCTATAAATTCTTCGAATCCTCTGTTTATGTCAAAGGAAATCTGATGTTTTTTCAGATTTCTTCCTGTTTGCCTTCCCGTTTTGCCTGTACAACCTTGCTCTAGGTATCGACCGCATACTTGTACTCGCTCATAAGCCGCGCCCGCTCAACTTCATCTTTGCTGATGCTCAGTAACACCCCCTACAACGCAACAATTTCTTCTGGGGTAAGCCCGGTAAGGTGGACTATTTTTTCAATAGGGTCACCCATATCTTTCATGGCTTTTGCTATTTCCAACTTCTCTTCCTTTCTGCCTTCCTTCCTGCCTTCCCGTTTGGCGTGCACAATCTTGCTCTGGGTGTCTACCGCATACTTGTATTCGCTCATAAGCCGCGCTCGCTCTACCTCGTCTTTACTGATGCTCAGTAATACCTCGCTCGCCATCGCTATTCCCTCCTCATACGCTATTAGCTCATTTATCTTCCCCCGTTTCCCCTTGTCAAGTAAATAGCGGAAAAATATTGCCCATTGTTCCTGGGCGTTCATCTCCCCTATGGGTTTTTCCACTACCCTCTCCAGCTTGGATAGCTCCACCGTAGTAATCCGGCTCCTCCCGTTAAGCGATACCCTACGGACCGGATCGTAGTATTCAAAGGTGTGAAAAGCGGTCTCATCCGTGAAAAATCGTTCCTTTGCCAATATCGCGATTTGATACGCATATTTCAAGTCGTCATAGGACTTGTCGGTTCCCCGGATGTCTTGTCCTGTAAAGAGCTTCCCGGCATGAAACTCAAGCCGAACCGGCTCAAAGGGGTCGGGATTAAGGCTCATCTCGACATTGACCAGTTCGCCATTTTCGGCTCTACAGGCGATGTCGAACCGGATTTGCCGGTCCCGAAGGTTGTCTATAGGCGGCTCATTGGCGCTTATGGCGATTACGGAAATATCCCGGCCAATCAGGGCGGAAATGAGCCTTGAGAGGGCCCCCTGAGATGCCGGGGTATTCCGGGTGAATACGGCCTTGAACACGTTATCCAGACAAATATCAATGAGGTCGTCGGTTTCGTCAAATCGTATCATATTCCATCCTTATTTTAAGGATACTCAATTCTTAATCTTGTGGGAAAGGACCGTGAGGCTTACATTTATGATGTTGGGCCTC
>JAISBK010000163.1 GCA_031266255.1 Treponema sp. | reverse complement strand
CAAGCTGTTTTTCCTTGTCTGTCATGTCCCCATTATCTCCTCAAAATAGTCAGTCAGACAACACCGTTCGGGTGCGTGATTCTCCCCAAAATTCGTTGATTGCACTACTATTCCCCTGTAAGTCAAGAAATTGTTCCTCAAGTTTAATCCGGGTATAATAATCAGTCATCTGCTCCGATTCATGTCCAGTCATTAATCGCAGATGCTCACCGGAAATAAGCCGCCGCATTTTGGTGTTGTAAGTAAACCTTAGACTGTGCGGGGTCAATACCCTGCCCTGTTCCAGATGTATTCCGGCGTTCTTAAGACCTAAAGCAAACCGGTCTTCCAAATATTCGCTCCGAATACGCCGACCCTCAAAGGTAAATACCAAGTCATGTAAGGGGGTCCTCTGAATCATCATCCAGTGCTGCACATATTTCACCGTTTTTTCGGGAATAACCGTTACCCGCAACTTGGGATCATCCGCTTCATCGCCTTTTTTCAGGTGTTTAACAATCTTGCCCTCCGCATTATACATCCGGTCAACGATAAGGCCGTATACGAGTACAAGATTGAGCGCCTCAAACTGCCTTACGGATCCAGCAGGGTCTATCATAGTCTCAATCGTTTTTCCATCGAACACGATAAACTGAGACGGATGGATTGCCCGGGCTTCTCCGTTCCGTAGCCCGGTTGACACCATCAAGGCGTATAGGGCTCCGAACATGAACCCTTCATCACTTACTTTCCCTTTTTTGTCCCATACCATAGACAATCCCTCAAAGTCATCAGGAAAAAGCCGTTCCATTTCTTCTATGGAAAGGATGTCTTTTTTCCCTTTTTTGTGTTTAAAGGTTTGAAAAATCGGCTTATAGCGTATCATTTTATGCCGTATGGCCTCATCCAGGATAAAGTTGATAATGGACACATTCCGGTTACGCCAAGAATTAGATCTATCAACCGAAATCAGATCATTTTCGACTTGTATTGGATCCACTTGCTCCGGTCTTAAATGACCATAATGAGGAATAATCCAATTATTCAAATGGCTTTTTATTTCTTTCAGGGTAGCATCTGTTTTGAAATAATTATTCTGCCGCATCCGTTTAAGGTATAGACTATGTTCAGTAAACATCTGTTCAGCCAATACCTTTAGGGTAACCGATTCGGTTTCCCCTTTCAGCCCCTGATCTTTTCGGTCCTGTTCTTCTAGTTCAGCTATAATTGCTTCGGCGACGTACTTAAGCAATACCGGCTGCTTACTGTTTCCGCAGGATTTTCGGACCTGCTTTTTCGTTTCTGGATCATAGTACCAATAATACCACGCTCTGATAGGCTTCCCCGATTCAGTGGTACCGATTTTCCGGCGATATAAGTGTCTTTTCATGGTTATAAGTGTGCATAATATTGAGCATAAAATCAAGTAGCATCTAGTACAATCATGTCAAATGATTACTTCATATAAATGTTTAACTTTTTTATTTCTTTATATTAAAATGAAATAAATCGTTATTAGTATACTCTAGTATTCGTATATCAGATTATATTTTCCGCTGTTTTTTATGACCTATAGGTTCGCAATCTATAGGTCAGGGGTTCGAATCCCCTATTCTCCAGTAGGTCATTACTAGCTTAGGGCTGACGATCGTGCTATGGATTTATCACGGTATATGCTTTAAGCTGTTCTTGGATATGAGTTCTTACCTGCGCTTCTAGCTCAATAGCCCCATTGTCATAAGTTTCCGAAAGAACCCGTCCATTACGGTAGAGCAGCCCTACCAGATCCATCCGATCCAAAGGGAAGCGGAACCGGATGATCTCCCCAGAGAGGAGTTCCTCTATACACCGGGCAAGTTCCTCTATACCGGTATGGTCTTTCGCTGAAATGAGTATGCTGGCAGTACATTGTTCAGCATACCGTTTCTTGAGGTTCTCCCGGGTTTCAATAGAGTCTACTTGGTCGATCTTGTTGAGTGCCACAATCATAGGGAGCTTATAGGCACCCAGTTCCCGGAGCACCGAGAGGGTGGTTTCAAAATACCGATCCACCCCAGGATCAGAGGCATCAAGCACCTGTATAAGCAGGTCTGCATGACTCACTTCTTCCAAGGTCGAGCGGAAAGCCTCCACCAGGGTATGGGGAAGATTTCGTATGAAACCGACCGTGTCAATGAGCAGGAGGGGCCGGCCCCTTCCCAGTTCAAGCTGTCGAGTAGTGGGGTCTAGGGTGGCGAACAATTTATCAGCTACCAGGGTATTGGCCTTGGTCATAGCATTGAGCAGCGAGGACTTACCCGCATTCGTGTACCCCACCAAGGCACCGGTAGGAATCCCCAGGCGTTCCCGCTTTTTTCGTTGTACCCTCCGGTTTTTGCGTACTTCTGCCAATTCCTGTTTCAGCCAGTCAAGACGCTTTTCTACAAGCCGACGGTCTGTTTCCAGCTTGGTTTCTCCTTGACCTTTAGCCCCATATCGTCCCCCCCGCTGCCGGGCAAGAGCCAGGTATTTATGCTGCAACCGGGGTAAGGAATAGGTCAATGCTGCAAGCTCCACTTGTAACTCCGCTTCTCTGGTTCTTGCCCTATCCGCAAAAATCTGGATAATAAGTTCCTGCCGATCTATCGCCGCAATACCGCTGAGGGTTTCCCAGTTCCGCTGTTGAGAGGGACTCAGCTCCCCATCAAAGATAAAGCAGTCTGCCTCGAGTGCAGCGGCTTTTTCCGCCAATGTTTCGGCTTTTCCGGTTCCCATACCGAATTTGGGGTGCCGTTCCCGAACATCCACCTGGTCCTGAGCAACAATGTCAAGTCCCAAGGTTTGGGCAAGTCCTGCCAGCTCTTTCGCCAAGGAATCAGCTTCTCCCTGGGTCATACCCTCATCCTGGATACCCACCAGGAAGGCCCGTTTCCGTGCTTCTTGGGTTTCGTATTTTTTCTTGGGTTTCTTCATGTTCACTCTACCTTACTCGTTCATAAACAAAAATGATAGTTCAACCTGCAAATAGGTGATTGAGATGCTTAACCCTGGAGCCCTCATGGAATGAGAAGAACTGGAAGAACCATCTGGATAAGCCTCTCACCCAAGATCCCTCCGGTGGATTTTAAGCAACTCATTGATTCGATTTTAGGGTGATCCTTCCTAAGTCTATTTGAGCAGAGATCGCGGATCTATCGTAACCCCGTTCTTGTACACCGTAAAATGCAAGTGCGGGCCAGTACTGACGCCGGTACTTCCTGCGTCGCCGATACGATCACCGGTTCCCACATAGTCACCGGATTTAGTCCGAATTACGCTCATGTGGCCATACAGGGTTCGATACCCTGCATGATGGGAAATCACCACAAAGTTTCCATAGACTTTATCAAAGCCCGCCGAAGTAACCCGTCCGGACATAGCCGCCCGTATAGGAGTACCCATTGGAACCCCTATATCCAAACCAGAATGAAACTGCCGAATCCCGGTAAAAGGATTTGACCGGTATCCGTAATAGGAAGTGATGTAACCCCGTACAGGCCATATAAAGAGATCACCGTTGATCTCCTGGAGATCAAGCAACTCAAGCCGGGCCCCGGGAATGAAGAGGTTCGCATTAACCATAAGGGTATCGGACAAGAGTTCGTTTACTGTTTGAAGCGTCTGAACCGTAGTCTTAAATTTGGTAGCAATAGATTCCAGGGTATCCCCGGTCCTAACCAGATACAGGATTCCATCCTGATTAGGTACCTGCAAAACCTGGTTTATTTGAAGACGACGAGCATTGGTAATCCCATTCACCGATATGAGGGTATCCTGATTCAAACCAAAACCCTGGGCCAGATTACTGATGTTATCTCCTGGCTGTATCTGATACGCGGCGTAAAGCAGTAACTTAGGTTTAGAATATTCCGCGGGTTCAGGTATGCCGACCATGACCGTGTCGCTTTCCATGGACGCTGCTTTAATGTTTATACCGAGAAGCTCCGGTTCAAAATAGGATATCCCTCCTATGCCCGTCTCTGGTCCAAATACCGATTCGTCGATTTCAGGATTTCTTCGGTTTTGTATCAATCCGACTACGGGAGCAAGTCCTTCGGGCATCATATAATACACCAAACCAACAACTATGACCCATCTCAATACAGGCTTATACCATCCAGCCCTAGGCTGCCTCGAGGCCTTGGGCTGCTTCAGTGAAACCTGGGGAAAACGAATAAACTCCACGGCTTTATGAAGGAAACGAATAGGCCGAAATAAAGGGGTATGGGTATGTACAAAAAAAGCGCTTTGAGTATGAAAAAAACGCTGCCTCCAGGTATATGCAAGTCTTTCATAGATACAACCAAATTGTCTTAGGAGTATACCCACAAACGATAGCACATCAACAAGCACCCCTCTTTTCACTTTTACATCCTTGAAATAATGTACGTCATCTTTGTTCCAAAATAGTGGTGTACCTTAGGGTACCTGCCCAGGTACGCTGGGGAATGTCAAACCCATCCTCAGCTGTTCTTTCAATCTCCTGGGTAAAACAAGGCAACGGCACACCCACTTGTTCAACTACCCTTTGAGAACGACCTTGCATAGAACAAATTATCTTTAATAGTGTATAACTCTACCCAAAATAACGCAAGCCCCATCTGCTGTACCAGTTCCCAAAGGACATCATGGATAGCAGGACGGGTTAGGCCTGGAGTATAATAACCGATGAGTATGGATTGGACCTCATCGAAACTGACAAAGACAGGAATGACCAGCTCCTCATTAATGAGTTTGAGCCCTACCAGCGCTCCCTGCTCCTTTCGGGCAATGGTCCATAGCGCTGCTTCCATCATGTTATACATAGGCAGGTATCCTGCTCATTGAGGAGCCCCCTATAAAATCTAAGAGTCCTCCTAACAACGCTCCTGAACCTCCTAGAACCGGGTCAACCCCAGGAATATGAGAAAAAACCTCCCGGGCATCTCTTATGAGGGAGCAGCCTTGTTCCGAAGCTTCGGTCAGCACACCATCAAGGGTCAAGGCTTCGATAAGCTCTTCCACTGCATCTACCCTACTTTCACGCTCCCGGGCAGCAATAAAACAACGGATCACCAATTCCCTACCCTCTGGATGATGATACAGATATAACAACACAGGAAGGCTCTTTTTTCCTTCAACCACATCATCTCCCCGTTTTTTACCAGGATTTCCTGTGGTCAGATTTTTAACATCATCGAGAATCTGGAACCCTATACCTACATTTTCGGCAGCCTGTCCCAGGGTATTAAATAGAAAGGATTCATGCGCAGGTAACACGTCCGCCTTGAGTTGCGCCGCCGCCACCCCTAGCACTGCAGCAAGCCGGGCTAGAGATCCGGTCTTCAAACGACACATGAGCTTATATGCTTCGAGGCTGGGAAGGGAGGCAAAATCCCGGTGCCACCTTATGTCCATCGCTTGACCCAAGTGAAGCCTCCGCATATACGCCCCCCAGAAGTCAAAAATCCGATTCTTCTGTTCTGCCGAAGCATCCCAGGCGTTTATGCAGGCCAAGGGCAGAAAGTACAAAAAAGCCCCTCCATTGATGGCTGTATCAGTTCCATACCGTATATGGATCGCAGGGCCTCCTCGTCGTTCATCTGCATTGTCTTCGATATCGTCATGGATGAGACTGGCTGTATGGGGAAATTCCAACAGCGGGGTCAAGGCTAAGGCTCTGTCCTCGCCTCCCAGTGTCTCACAAATCAGGGTCATAAGGAGGGGCCGCCATCGTTTACCTCCCCGGTTGAAGAGATCCCAGCCGGGCTGGGTCAGGGACTGCACCAAATCTGGGGCAATCGGGTCATCAATTCCCGAAAAAACCTGGGTCATCCAGTTTTTTGCTGCCCCCTTAGGATCAGGATTTTCCGGTAACCATGCCTGTAATACCGCTTCTATCTTTTCGAGTCTTTGGGTATACGCACTATCCCGATATTGGTTATCATAGTTGTTATCCATGGGTCTTATCCTTGGGATATTTTACACGAGGTTTCCTTTTAAAAGCAAGCATGTCATTGTATAAACAACCGGACTATTGGTCCGTAAAGGCAAAAAAAGAACACTACCCTGCTCGTTCAGTGTATAAATTACAAGAAATGGATGAAAAATTCGGTCTTTCCTCCCCTAATGCTGCAAGGAAATCCGAAACCGTTAAGATACTGGATTTGGGGGCTGTTCCCGGAAGTTGGAGCCTCTATGCGCTCCGGCGGCTGGGTAAACGAGCATTCATCCTGGGGGTGGATATTTCCCCCCTTTCTCCTGATTACGATAGAGGGCTTTTTGAAGGGGATCACTACTGTTTTTTGCAAGGGGATATGACCGCCGGGGAAATCAAGCAGGCCATCGTGGCTCAAGGCCCTTTTCATCTTGTGATGAGTGATGCCGCGCCAGGAACTACGGGGAACTCTGGGGTAGATACCTTCTGTTCCTTAACCTTAGCCGAAGCAGCCTTGGAATATGCAGATCGAACGTTACTTAGGGGAGGCAACTTCGTGGTGAAGGTGTTCCAGGGCAGGGACAGCTCCGGGTTGCTCAAAGATATTCGAGAACGGTTTAAAACCGGCAAAAGTTTTAAACCCCAGGCCTGTCGTAGAACCTCTTTTGAAACCTATTATCTAGGATTGGATAAATTAGGGTAAGATAAAAATGAGCCACTTTTCTCAAGGAATACCATTTTTGTTTGTTAATCCCAAATTGCGTGCAAAAACCGTTGACAGCCTCTTTTTAAAGTAATATATTTTTTCTGTAGACTTCAAAGGAAGTGGGGTGTAATTCCCCTGCTAGCCCGTAACTGTAAACGGGAGGCGCCCGTTGTTGGGCGCCGACTTTGTCGAGACAGCCACTGTAGGTATTGCCTATGGGAAGGCTGACAAAGAGTTAACCCGGAGCCAGGAGACTTTGGTCTGCGATACTTATTTTTTTAGGTTCGAGGATGGGGCCTGAAAAAAACCATTACGGTGAGTTTTAGATGATTGTTTTCTTCAAGACAAAAATGCATTGGTGTTTTTGTCACTACATGATGGGGAGAGAACTACGTCCATCTTCACGCAATGGCGATACATGGTCATAAAAAGGTGGTTTACGGTTGTGAAATATACGTATAATTTTTTTTCGCTTGAATAATGTTACGGGGGGGGGGGGGCGGGGGGGGGGGGGGGGCGGGGGGGGGG
>JAISBK010000149.1 GCA_031266255.1 Treponema sp. | reverse complement strand
TGTCGCTAAAAAAGTCGATTATGGGTGGTATGGTTTCGGGGATCATGAGTGCCTCCAATTTTACCTTTTTCGGCTTTTTTTATCGTTTCTTTACTCCTTTTTTAATGCGCTCGCCCTGGGTACTCCTTGGATTTTACTTGATCATGAACTACGTCTTACTTTATACTAACTACTACATAAAAGCTATTGGTTAAAAACGTAGGTAAAGGATTAATGCGAGTAGGGTTCAGTATTATAATTATTTAAATGGATAAAGGAACGAGACATTCATGCAAAAAAGAAACATCCGGGCAATTAAGCCCTTTACGTTTGGGGTTTTGACCGCCTTCACCGTTGGTCTTATATTTGGCAGCCTGGGATGTAAGAAGACCCCTCCTCAGAGCACCCAGGAACCAAGGGGAAAGATCGTTATCTACACCTCTATGTACGAGGATATTATTACCGCCATAGATACGGCCTTGGAACAGGAATTCCCCAACTGCACGATTGAATTCGTGTACGGCGGTACCGGTACCATCCAGTCCAAGGTTACCGCAGAACAGAAAACCGGCAAGCTAGGATGCGATATACTCATGGTGGCAGAACCGTCCTATTCCCTAGAACTCAAAGAACAGCAGTTGCTCCATCCGTACCTGTCTAAAGAGGTGGTTAATCTTGATTTTACCGGGGATCCCGAGGGGTATTGGCTACCCGTACGGATATGCAATATGGTTTTAGCCTATAATCCTGAGTATACGGATAAGCATTCTATACCCACTACTTTTTACGATTTTGCCTTTAATGAAGGGTTACAGGGTCTCATTTCCATGAGTAATCCCCTGACTTCAGGTACGGCTCTGGCCGCGGTTACCGCTTTACGGGATTTATATGGGTACCAATACTTTGAAGCCTTGGGCAGGCAAAAGGTAACCGTGGAAGCCAGCTCTACCGCACTGGCCAAACTGGAAGCCGGGGAATACCAGGCGATCATGATTTTGGAAGAATCAGTGCTTAAAAAGCAAGAAGAAACGGGATCGAAAGTGGAGGTGATCTATCCCCAGGACGGTACTATTATCGTTCCATCAACGATCATGACCATCAATGAGACCTGGAGCGCCAATCGTAATACGGCTGCTGCCGAGGCAATCACCGACTGGTTTCTTTCCGAGGAAGGACAGGCCAATATAGTAGCCGGATGGATGCATACGGTGCGAAAAAATTCTCCCCTCTTACCCTATCATGCCATCCCGACAAGCCAAATAAAGGCCGTGAGTATGCCGGTTGACTGGGTAACCTGTTATCGTTATCGGGAGGAGATCCGCACGCAATTCATCCAAGCCCTGAAAGGGGAATAGCGTAGCTATCAGGGCGAGCTTGAGGCCCGTAATTTTTTCATCTCGAAGAAAATCATCACCCCGGTCAAAACAAGCGCGAATCCATCGGCAACCGGTGCGGAAGCAATCACCCCGGAAAGCCCCCAAAGTTTCCCGAAAAGCAGCATACAGGGGATCAATACGATACATTGCCTGAGCATAGAAAGCAAGATGGACATTTTTGGCCGTCCGGTAACCACAAACACATTGGCAGACACAATCTGGAAGCCGGTCAGAGGAAGCAGGAGGAGTACAATCCGCATGGCAAATGGGGTAAAATGCAAAAGTTCAGGACTGCCTTCTGGAGCAAAGAGACTGACCAATGCATGGGGAATCAGCTGTACCAGGATAAACCCCCCGGTACATATCGCGGTAGCAGCAACCACCGCCCGGAGATAGGCGCTCAAGACCCGGTCAAACCGTTTCGCCCCGTAATTATAGCCTAATATGGGCTGCACGCCCTGATTAATGCCGAATATGGGCATCAAGATAAACATCGAAACTGATGACACGATGTTCATCCCCGACAACGCTATATCGCCCCCATTGGCGACCCCCAGCGAGACAGCGCCGTACCAGCCCATACTGATATTGTAGAGCAACTGTACCCCGGACATGACAAACTGCAGCAAAAACTGGGATGATCCAAAGGCCATGATCTCCCGTATAATCCGCAGTGCAGGCTTAAAGGTTTTCAACCTGAGCCGAATAACCGCTTTTTTGCTCAAATTAAAGGAAAGGATCCATAAGGTAGCCGCGCATTGGGAGATAATCGTCGCCCAGGCCGCACCTTCGACTCCCCACTGAAAGAAAAAGATAAAGAGGGGATCCAGGATCGTATTAAGCCCCGCGCCGATAAACATACTGAACATGGTTATGCGGGGGAAGCCTTGTGCCCGGGTACAATGGGAAAAGCCGAAACTCAGCATCCAGAATACCGATCCAAACAGGATGATCCGGTAATACCTGCCAGCATATTCCAAGGCGCCACTTCCCTCCGGTGCCCCCAGTAAGGAGAGGATCGGCTTCATCAAGACAAGCCCTGTCCCCATGATGAGCAGACCCGTGATGATCAAGAGCCAAAAACAATGGTTCAGGGCATTTTCCGCTTCTTGCTTCCGCTGCTGGCCCAGGCGCATGGAAATCATGTTGGCGGATCCCATCCCAAAAAGCATGGCAAAGGCCATGGTGATGGTCATCAAGGGCATTACCAAGGCAAGGCCGCCCAAGGCAGTCTCATTCACCCCGCGGCCTACGAAGATCCGGTCCACTACATTGTAGAGGGCATTGACCACCATTCCGGTAATCGCCGGTACAGAAAACTGGAGCAACAGCTTACCCACCGGTTCAGTACCGAGCCGGTCGGCAGCATTGATCCGAGGATTTGCTGTTTCCGCGGAAGTATTCAGTTTCAGATTAGACAAATTATATGTTTCCCTTTATAGGTATGGCTTTGTATACCGTACCAAAACCACCCTGAGCTTCATCAGTATAGCGTAAACCTTTGGGAAGTTCTACTAGGTCCTTTTCATCACAAAGGATATATTCCGCCATACCCTTGGCCTCCTCAAGTTCTTTGGATATGCCCTGCATGAATACCGTCAGTACAAAAAGCGTACCTCCAAAGATTTCTTTTGGATAAAACCGGGGAGTTTACGCTCCTGAGAGGAGTAGAAGGTCCGGATAGGGATGCACTGTTTGAGGAAATGGCCGGGTTTGGTGAGACTTTTGCCTTTGAGGGCGAGGGCGATAGCGTCCATCTGCTGTCGCATAAGAGGAGCCAGGAGTTTCCCGCATGTATACCACAAGAAGGTCAAAATGAGGCGAAGGGAAGTGATGACCTCATGGGTGTAGATTTTTTTACCTACACGGTTGGGGGTCTTTTTTTTCGATGGCTTCAGTTTGACCGCCTTGCCGTTACCGACGAGCAGGGTCTGGGGAACCTGCGGCTTGTTGAGGATACGCAGGGCGTACTTTCGGTTTTTGTAGCCGGTAATCTTGATAAGTTCGTCCAGCTTGTAGGTAGTGGGAACGGACCTGTCTGGTGACTGCTTGTTTTTCTTTCATGGTTAACCCCATTTTGACCTCTGGGAGCTGATACTCTCGGATAGTCGCCTTGATTTGAGTTACTTTTTTGATGAGGCAACGCGGGTACTTGACATTTTTATCCTTATGTTATATACTATAATTATAAATGCCGCTGTAGCTCAGTTGGTAGAGCAAAGGACTGAAAATCCTTGTGTCAAGAGTTCGATTCTCTTTGGCGGCAGTATAATAGGATAATCTATATTGTCTTTTTTATTTCCCGTGTTGTAGGCACAAGAGGGATGGTTAGTTGCCCCTCTTATGCCTTACAAAAAACAGTAAAATACTTTAGGATAGAGTTACCCATAACATCGTCAAAAAGGAGTTATGCTTTCCCATTTCTCAAGCGATGAACGTGAAGAAATCGTTATCGGTCTCGCCACCCTTTTGGCCGGCATGAGTTTATAGTCAGGAACACCTTCGTTTTTCGGTCAACAAACGTCGGTATATAGGCGTTTTTCTATGGTATCCCCCTCCTGATCACCCGCCCGAAACTGTACCCCGTTCCGATGGTACGGTTTTGCCTGAAATGTACTCTCTGCACCGGGTCTCGCGCTGTTTCCCGGTAAATAGCGGTATAATTAATCGATGGCGAAGTCTGCTTTTCCTTTCGCTCAGGGTACACGGTTCTCAGCCGGCCTGCAATCTGAAGGGAACCTAGAATTTATAGGGAAATAAAAAATGCAGGGAGACTCGTCCCCCTGCACCCTCAAACTGTTAAACCATCAGTACAAAGCAACCTGGAGATTACGGATATTCTGACTCATTAATCCATAGTAACTTACCCCAGTATCAAAATCCCGTTTCGTGATGTTATGGACCGCATGGAGCAATAATTTCTGAGCCCCGGTTTCCTCACAGAGAATGTCAGCGATCTTTTCATTGGAAAGTTCAATGTGGAAAACCACCGGGATAGTTTCGGTCCGTATTTTATTAACCAGAAATGCGATAGTTGCCGCGCTACATTCGGTTTCTGTTGAACACCCCGGGAACGCTGCAAAATACCGCAGCCCATAAGCATCAGCAAAATACCGGAAAGGAAACCGGTCTCCAAAAATCATAGTACGCCGTTTTGCATCCCGTACCAGCTCCTCAAAGGCAGTATCTAGATCGTCTAATTTGGCCAAATAGGAAGTGGTATTCTTTTCATATACCGGTGCATTGGGAACATCCTTTTGTTCAAGAAGTTCTGCAATTTTTTCCACGATGAGTTTTGCGTTTTTAGGAGAAGTCCAGACGTGCTCATCATATTCCGGTTCCTCTTCTTCTTCCTCCTCAACTTCCATACCTTCTATAATTTCCTCTTCTACCACCGCTACACAGTCCATAAGAGCAATAATGTTCATCCGGCTTGTATCCATAGATTCGAGGATTCGTTCCACCCAAGCATCTGATTCACCGCCCACATAAATAAAGACATCACAGTTTTGTACCGTAATAATATCCCGCGGGGTCGGCTCAAAGGAGTGGCTTTCCGCACCCGGTGGTAACAACATGGTCAGACTCACCTTATCCCCGGCAATTTCCCGGACAAAATCATAGGGAGGGAAAATCGTGGTAACCACCTGGAGTTTCCCTTCTACCTTTTTCGTATCCCGTCTCCCACCGGCAGATAAAGCCGTGGTAAGGGATAAGAACACGCATATAAAAAGAACGATTCGTTTCATATCCATAAACTCCTGTACTTGAATTACTAGTACCGTGAAAAAATAACAATTGAACCTGTTTAAGAATAGGTTGAGCATACTGAAAAAAATTACATCGACTGTATCAAATCACCGGTTCATTTTTACTTTTAAACGGACTGCACTTAACTGCATAGACATACCACACGCCAGACTCACAATGAAAAACTCCAACACGACCCTACGCGCTGGAATAACATGGTGCACCAAGGGGTATCTACCTTGCTTAAACACCTGGTGTACCCATTGGATCTGCAAACAGATGGGACATCCCTCACCACAGCACGTATGATTCTGCTGACTCAGAACAAAGGTTTCTGAAACCAAGAAACCAATGACAAAACAAATACCCCCTATAAGGAGTATCCCTTGAGGTTTAGGCATACCCTTGCCTCATGCCTTGCCCCCCGCAAGACACGCGCCGCAGGTGCCATACAAGGTTGTTTTAAGCAGATTGATTTGAAAATCGTGTTCATGTAATAGATGGCCTTGCATTTTGTCTAAGAGGGTACAATCTAAATGGATCAATGTGCCGCAGGTTTCACATTTCAAATGGAAATGTTCCTGACACGCTTTATCCGGACCTATATATTGATAACAGGCACTGCCTCCGCTCAACCTATATTGACGGATCTTCCCCTCGGCTACCAACCTTTCAAGATGGCGATAGATCGTTGTCTGCCCAATAACCGCTGCCGTATTTTCAAAATGCTGTACCACCTGATGGGCCGTAACATGACGATCCCCCAAGGAGACCATATAATCGAGAATTCGTTTCCCGTTGGATGTATTATACCTGTCTGGGCGTCTCTGTTTCATAGTGCTACTTTAATAGTATACGCTTTGAGTATCCTAACGTCAATATGAAAATGGAAATTATTTTCATATTATGCTTCTAGCTTATAAAGATGCCACACCTAGAAGCATACAGGCGTTCGCACAATTACGCATGAGACGGAAAAGCCAGCTAGTAAGACTTCCAGATTCGGGCAAGAGTTTCTTTATTCCGGTGAACTCACGTTACAGAGGAACGGAATACACCGCCCCCTGGTTTTTTATTTCACCTCAAGATCCATAAGCGGAGAGAATAAACTAACTTAAACAGTGTACCCTTAAAACAATTCGTTGACCCTTCTTAAGTCCATGTGATTGTATAAAATTTTTAGCATCAATGAGAGTTAGCTTAAATCCTTTGGTAATAATTTCAACCTTACAATTACTCTGTACTATATCCAGAATTTCATCACCCCTGCCCTCAACTCGGTATGCCATAATGATATCCGAACTTTTAAGTCCATCAAAATCCTTCTTGTTATAAAACTCAAGAGAATAATTTTTATTATCACTCAGTTTGAGTTCTGACTGACATTCTTGGTCATTGTGTAACATACATAACCTGTAACCTACTATCATCCTATCCTCCTATTAACATACCTCTTATATATCTCACTTGTTTAGTTATATTAACTAGGTCATACACTACAGAAGCATCAGGTCTAAGACAAATCCCCTAAGGAGACCGTATAATCGAGAATCCGTTTCCCTTTTGCTGTATTATACCGGTTTAGGCGTCTATGTTTTATAATACTAGGTTAGTATGCACCCTGAGTAATCTAATGTCAATAGGAAACTTAACATTATTTTCATAATACTGGAGGCGGAGACGGGGTTTAGGTTATGGGCTCAGGGCGTTTATCGTTCCGGCCATTTACGACGTTTGAGGCGGGCAATAGGGTAATGCGAAGCATTGACCCCCGCCCGATCCGCCATAAGGCGGCGAAGCGTAAACAGGCCTGTTGAGACTGTCGAATTAATCCCCAATCAACTGAACAAACGCTATATACAGTATATTTTTAGTTAATTATACACTACATATAGCGCCCAAAGATCTTAAAACCGATTAATTCGACAGCCTCGTTATGCGCAGTTTTTTCTGCTTTTATTTCATCTATTTTTTATTTCTATTATTTTTGATTCGCCTTTGCTTTTATCTCCGTTTGTCCATTCCCATTTTTCTTCTAATTCTATCCGTCCGTCTTCCAATAATATCGGAGTCGAATTGCATTTTCCAGTTCTTGTTTTATTTTCATTGTTTATATGCTCATAAGTAAATTCCAATTTCCCGATTTCATTGGCCGTTCCTACCAAAAATCCCTTTTTTATTATTCCTCCATAATATTCTGACCATATTATTTCTTTATTTTGGTGGTAATAAAAGAATGTTTCCCCATCAACTTCACCATTTTTACTATTTTCAATGCTTGTGAATATTTTACCGTCATAATTTATTTTATAATTTCCACTACAAATGTTTTTTATCATTTCAAGATAACATAAGTAATTACCATTGGATAAATCTATTGTCTTATAATTTTTATATAAATATTTATTTTTTTT
>JAISBK010000147.1 GCA_031266255.1 Treponema sp. | reverse complement strand
GCTAA
The DNA here is from genome assembly GCA_031266255.1 of Treponema sp. Lineage (GTDB taxonomy): Bacteria > Spirochaetota > Spirochaetia > Treponematales > Breznakiellaceae > JAIRLU01. The sequence goes on along the minus strand of JAISBK010000147.1, from coordinate 5,886 downwards.
AACCTTTGGAGAGTATCTCCGATTCGGGCAGCAGCGATTTATTCGGCAGATCCGGCAAGGCAGATGATGATTTGCTGCAAGGCGTGGATGAAGTTACGATTGGTTATTATAACTACAAAAATGACATCATTGATGGGTTGAGCTTGTTCACGGGGAAAATAACGAACGGAAATGATGGTCATATTTGGGAATTAAACGGAGATAGTCCTCCTGAAGGTATAATTACAGAGTTTGATAAGGAGGCTGTGACCTATCCTTTTAACCCCCAATTTAAAATCCTCGTGAAGGATGATGCAACCCTCAAGATTAACCGCCTTACTGAGGGCGCAAAACTTGACTTTTCCATCGTAGTAGATGCCAAGGCAGCTATCGATCAAACCATTACTTTTTAAGGAGGAGCTCATGAAAAAATACATACTGTTGGGTTTGCTTTTAAGCAGCATCCTATCGCTCCAGGTCTACGCGGAAAAACCCCGCAGGTTCGTGGAATTCGGCTTGGATGTGGGGGTAGGACTGGCAAACAACCTTACCGGCGTTCGGGACATCATGAAGAAAAATATCCTCCTTGATTTGAATGCCCTCAGTGATCAAATCAAGAGCGACGGGGTCAGTGTAAATACCGATATAGACAGCGCGGTTTTCTTTAAGTTCAATGCCGGGGAAAAATGGGGCTTTGGTATATCCAGCGGTGTTGAAGGCGCGATAAACGGCACGATACCTAAATCCCTCTTTACCTTGATCACCGAGGGAAATATAAATCACCATGTGCTTGAAGGAGATTTTACGGTTTTCGGGAGTATCTTTGCGGATATTGCCATAGAGGCCCATGCCCAGATCGGGAAAAGATTGCGGGTTGGCATTACACCAGCAATGTATGTTCCCCTTATCTATATTCCCAAATCATCGATAGGTTATGGATTATATACTGAGGATAGTTTGGCGGCCAAAGTAACCGGGGAAATAAAGGTATACAGTCCCTTTTCCCTGGAGCAGATCCGGGAGGGGGAATCTTCTGATTATTCCAAGGCACTTGAGGGAAAGGGTTTTGATCTCTCCCTGCACGGAGAATACGCCCTCTTTCCCATCCTGGATGTGGGAGGAACCGTAAGCCATATTCCCTTGAGTGGGGCGGTATTGTCTAACCAAATGACGGTTTCTATGAAGGATTTTAAAATTGACGGGAGTAAGCTGCTCACGGATCAAAACCTTGAAATCCCTGACCTTGAAATCCAGGAAGAGTATACCACTGCTTCTTACCGGGTATTCCGGCCTTTGCGCTTTGATGTATATGGCCTATACCGGCCCTTTAAGGTCAACTTCTTTACCCTAAGACCAAATATCGGCTTTACCCATGTAATCGGTGAGGGAATACCCCCTTACTTTAACGCGGGTCTTGAGCTGCGTTTGAGTGTGCTGCGGCTGCTCTTTTTTCATTTGGGTACCGGCTATGAAGAAGCGATCTGGAGACATAGGGTGGGACTTGCGCTGAACCTCCGGATCTTAGAATTGGATGTTGAAGCAGGACTCAGATCCCAAGATTTTGAGAAGAGTTTTAATATGCAAGGGTTTAATCTAGCCGTAGGCGTACGGTTTGGTTTCTAAGTCGTTCTCTGGATAAGCCCGGACTATCATGATAAGCCAAACGATTTACCGATCTGAAGCTAAAATAGGGCGTTTCCTGAGTGTCTTGGCCCTTTCAGGGGTCAGTTATGGTTTGTACCGGGGAATCCAAGATAATTACTTGGCGGAAATACTCCACATCACGGCGTTTGAACGGGGGATCGTGGAGTTTTTCCGGGAAACCCCTGGCCTCCTGGTGGTACTGATCCTCGCCTGGATGCACCGGTTTACCGAAAGCCGGATATTCAAGATTGGTACCGCCATCATGGCTGCAGGTCTTATCGGGCTGCTCGTGAGCAGCAGTGGTAACCTAGGAAAAATGGGAAAAATTATCCCGGTCCTGTTCATGGTGCTTTTTAGTGCAGGAGAACACATCATCATGCCCGTTAAAACCACCATCTCCCTTGACCTGGCCAAACCTACTACCGGCGGATCCGCCCTGGGAATCACGAGCGCCATCAGTAACGCGGGCAATATCGCGGGATTTGTGGTGGTTACCATCCTGTTTTTTGTGTTTTCCCGGCTGGGCTTTGAACGGAACGACCCGGTACTGTTTCAAGGGGTATTTGCCGTGGCCTTAGCGCTGATGATCGGGGCGGTTCTCATTGTTTTGGCATTGCAGGAATCAAGCATTAAGATACCCCGGCGGCGATTCTATTTTGCGAAGAAATTCTATAAATACTACATGCTGGAGGTTTTCTATGGATCCCGGAAACAAATCTTCCTCACCTTTGCCCCCTATGTGCTGATCCTGCAATACGGTGCAGATACTTCCCTTATTTCTTTACTCCTGGCCATCTGCGCGGGATTTGGGATCATCTTCAGCCCGCTCATGGGAAGGCTCATTGATAAAGTTGGCTACAAGGCCATCATGGTTACCGACACCCTGATTTTAATCCTGGTCTGTTTTTTCTATGGATTTGCCCACCGGCTTTTTGCCCCTTCGATAGCGTTCGTGGTGGTTTGCATAAACTATGTGCTTGATTCCATCATTTCCTTAGCGAGCATGGCCAGTAACGTGTATGTCCAGTCAATTGCATCTTCCCAGGAAGAAATCACCGCCACCCTGTCTACAGGAATTTCGGTGAACCACCTGATCAGTATCTTCATTGCCCTCATGGGCGGGTGGATTTGGAACCGTACCGGCATTGAAGTGCTTTTTTCGATTTCTGCGTTTCTGGGGCTCCTGAATTCCATCTACGCAGCTACCATCAAGGTAGAACACCGGTGCACTCCTTAATCCAACAATGGATTATAGCTGGGTAATTCAAACTCATAATCTGGTTCCGTATCGAACTGATTAGTACCCGATGATTCCCTCGCAGGAAGCGGATCTAATAAGTTCGAGGGTAACGTAGGCATTTTGAGGTGACTTAATAACGTATCATCCTCCTCAAGGGTAATGTATTCACGCACCCCCCCCCAAGAAATCCCCTGGGTGTTCCCGTGGAGGTCGCAGGACTGGAGCGGCTGGGTTCCCTCTAAGAATGGCAGGACAAGTTCCCCTTCATTACAGTCAGGAGTCGGCAACAAACCGGATTTAGCGCAGACCCTTACGTCAATAATACCTGAGGTGGGTCTCACAAAATCCTTCATAGGCAAACCCTGGTGGATTTCCTGCATAAAATCCCCCCAGATTGGACCTGCCAAGGTCGCGCCGGTGAGGGATAATCCCAAGGAATTGCCGGGTTTATCAAACCCAAACCAAATAGCACTGGTATAGTAGGGGGTATACCCTACAGCCCAGGCATCGGACCAGTTTTGCGTAGTTCCGGTCTTACCCGCTGCAGGGATACGGTACCGGTTTCCCTGATCATCTTTGAAGGTAAACTTCGCTCCCCACCCCGAACCTGAAGCTAAGGTACCGATTTCCACGGTTTTCTTGAGGATACTGGTCATAATATAGGCATTCTGGGGACTTACCACCTGAAGCGTCTTTTTATTTCGCTGCTGCTGCCGTACTTCCCGTTCATTATCCAGGATGATCCGGCCGTTCCGATCCTCCACCACCCGTATGGCAATCGGGGTAAGCTCTCGGCCCTGATTGGCGAAGACCCCAAAGGCCCTGGCCATTTGTAAAGGAGTAACCGAAATAATCCCCAAACCCATAGGATAGACTCGGGGGAAGGTACGGCGCCGTACTGCCGGGTCTTCAATGCCTAAAAGGGCTGCGGCCCTATCAATGGCCGCATCAAAACCAATGCTGTCCAAGACTTTAAGGGAAGGAACGTTCATGGAATGGGCTAAGGCATAGTAGAACAGTACCGGTCCTTTCCATTCACCCTTAAAATTGAGGGGTATATACGGAGTACCGTCTTCATTGTGGAAGACCATGGGAATATCGTAAATCAAAGAAGCCGCGGTAAATTTACCGCTGTCAATGGCTGCTGAATAGTACAGAGGCTTAAAAGAAGACCCGGGCATGACCCGGCCCTGGGTCGCCCGAATGAGCTGATTTGACATATCATACTTAGAACCCCCGATAATGGCGGTGATATACCCGGTTTCATTTTCTAGGCTGATGAAAGCCCCTTCTACTACGTTCTGTTCGGTGCTGTTTTTCAAGGCGGTAAACCCGGTATTGGTGATGTTTTTGAGATCTTGAATACCGAATAGTAATGCCGTCATGTCCACCACCGGGTTTATGGCCTTGATATAGCGGTTCAAGGCCTTTTGTTTGGACTGAGCCTCCGTAGCCGCATGAATATCCCCTAGGTTGAAGGTGAGGGAGAGGAGTTCTACGATGGGTATATAGGTCCGTTCCGCCCGTTCCAGACGGGTTCCCCGGGAACCGGTGTATTCCTTGTTAGCCCGGGCAAGCCCTTGTTCCATGAGTTTCATCGCGGTCTCTTGATGCTTGAGGTTTAAGGTGGTATGCACCGTATAGCCATCTCGGTAATAATCCATGGATCCGTACATCATATCGTCCAATTCCCGGCGGACATATTCACTGAACCAAGGAGCTGCGTCTTCCCTTTGGTAGTATGCGGCAACCGAAGCCCTGGTATAATCGTAATTCGCCCAGTAATCCTCAAAGGAAGCCTCTGCTTCTTGGTCGGTGGCATACCCGAATTCGATCATCCGGTCTAACACCGCCCGCTGCCTATCCATGGCGGTATTAGGATTATCCAAAGGATTGTACCGTGCAGGGCTGGAAAGCTGAATCGCCAGGATCGCTGCTTCTGCAAGGCTTATCTCTCTGGCACTGTGTCCAAAGTAGTACTTGCTTGCCGCCTCTACCCCGTATGTACCCGCTCCCATGTAGAGATAATTGAGGTACAGCTCCAAAATCTCGTCCTTGGTATACCGCCGTTCCATTTGCAAAGCCCACCAGAGTTCCCGGAGTTTCCGGGTAAGGGTCTTCTCGGTTCGGTCTGAATGGAGGCTGCCCGCAATTTGCTGGGTAATGGTAGAACCGCCTCCCAGGTTTTTTCCGGTGATCCTTCCATAAAAAGCCCGGGCAATACCCCGGATACTAAATCCCTTATGGTTATAAAAATCCGGGTCTTCTCGGGCAATCACGGCATTGATCAAATGTCGGGGAAGTTCACTCAAGGAAACCAGTTCCCGTTTTTCGTCTGCGGAAAATTCGGTGATCACGATACCGTTGCTATCCAGAATCTTAGTCGGCAGCGCCGGGGTAAATTCGTCAAAATCTCCTCGGTTTTTAATATTGGCTGTTTCCGCAAGGGATAAACCCAGACCAATACCCATGATCACCACCAAAATAATGGTTAAACCCGCCACAATACGAAGAAATAACCCTGATATAAATGAAGAATCTGAACGTGCCATAATAGGTTAAGCCTATGAAAGGCCCCCTGCTTTGTCAATATACTCTTTTTCCTTACTTCTCATAGAGCATACTTAGGGAGTCCGGCGTCCTCTTAAGAACGCCCGCGTACTTCGCCACAGGATGATGAGGTCGATCCCTCAGCAGCACCGCCAATTCCGCGTTAATATTGTGGATCCTCTTTATAAAACTCCACCTTATTTTGCGTATTTAAAGTGGGAGAGGGATTGGATTAAGACTACGATACTCTCTTTGTTTTCACCGGCAATCTCAGAAACCCGGGAGATGGCCGTGTTGATCTGGTTCATGCCCGCAGCAATCTCGTTGATGCCATTGGTCAAATCTGTAGTCAACGCTTCTAAGTTCTTCCCTTCAGTGATCACTTCACGGCTCCCGATCAGCATCTCCTCAGACTGGGAATGGACGTGTTCACTCAAGTCCTTAGAATCCCGAATCATGGTGAGAATCTGCTT
>JAISBK010000104.1 GCA_031266255.1 Treponema sp. | reverse complement strand
ACCGCCCCGATAGCCAGTTCATCGGTAGCGGCAAAGAGCGCGGAAAAATCCCGGTCTCGAAGCAGACATTCCCGCATACCATACATACCAAATTCGCTGGTGTAATAGGGCACTTGGATCAGCCGGTTTTCGTTCCGCTCAAGTCCCGCGGCTTCGTGGGCTTGGAAGAATCCTTCGGCCCGCTGCCTGCCAAAGGAAAAGCCGCGGCCGCTTATCATGCAAATCTTCCGGTGTCCTAGACTGATAAGATGGCTCACCGCATCAAAGGCGGCCCGTTCTTCATTGATGTGAATCGAGAGAACCCCCTGGGTGCTAAAGGTGGATGCTACGATAGGAAGGTTCATCTCCGCCGCGTATGCGTAAAACTGGGGATCTTTCATCTCATGGATCATGATGAGACCGTCGAGGGTTTCTGATTTTAAACGAACAAGACAGGCTGCTTCACTGTCAAATTGTACAAAGAAAAACAAGGTATGATACCCAAAAAATTCAAGCCGCCGTTCAATGACCGAAAAAAGCTGGCGCTGAAACATATTAAAGGTGTCATTGATGATAATACCTACGGTAAAACTCCGCTGTAACACCATACTCCGAGCCGCTTGATTCGGTACATATCCGGTTTGTTCTATTATTTTAAGAATCTGTTCCCGCTTTTCCGGATTTACATTGCCTTTTCTATTAATAACCCGGGAAACCGTAGCAGGAGACATTCCCGCCTGTTTCGCAATATCTTTGATGCTGATCATGCGCTTCCCCCTACGTTTCTTGCCTATGGTACATCACTTGCGCAATCGGTACAAGCCAAAATCCGCATTTTTTCAAGCTGAGAGGAAGCGCCGATCCCCTTATGAGGGAAGACTAAAACCGGATGAGTTCCCCGGTCTCAAAAGCCCGCTTACAGGTATAGGCGATTTCTGAGACCTGAGTACCGTCGTATACAGAAACCCGGGGGGGTTGCCCCGTAACAATGCAATCGACAAATGCCTGCATCTCGTTACCGTAGGCATCACCGAAGCGTTCCAGGAAGTTTTCGCTGCACTCTCGCCTCACCCCGTGGCTGTCCAAAACTTCCACGAGGTTTTTCTGGGGTACCGCGGCGATCCTGAGAATCCCCTGGGTACCGATAATCTCGGTTTCTACGTTATACCCATGAGGAGCGGTACGCCCGGCAAAGAGAAACACCATGCACCCGTTCTTAAACCGCATGAGACAGGATACATTATCCCCGTCCTGGTATTGGGCAAATTCAGGATGCGCGTAACAACCCCCAATAGCATACACGGTTTCCGGTTCGCTCCCGGTAAACCACCTTGCTAGATCGATGTCATGCACTGCCATATCCAGGAATTGGCCTCCTGAATGAGGAGCAAAAGCAATGGCCCCGGCAATGAACTTTTCCGGATCCTGGCTGTAGGAACGGAACAACACCGGTTTGCCAATTTCCCCTGCCGCGACTTTTTGCTGAGCGTATTGGTAGGAACCATCGAATCGCCGCATAAAGCCCAACATAAACACCAAATCCGGGTGGGCTTCCACGGCTTTTTCCGCTTCTTTACACTCCGCCACGGTAACCCCCAGGGGCTTTTCAGAAAACACATGTTTGCCCGCGGCCAGGGCTGCGGCAATCTGTTTGGTGTGGAGTCCCGAAGGGGAAACCAGCACTACCGCATCTAATTCCGGCAGGGAAAGCATGTCTTCAAATGCGGTGAAGCGATGCTGCACCCCCAGCGTATCTGCGGTTTGGTTTAATTTACGGGTGTCCACATCGCAGAGAGCCGTAAGTTCTGCATGGCGGATTTTAAGGGCGATATTCTCTGCATGGGCCAAACCCAAACGGCCAAGTCCCACAGAACCAATACGAATTTTTTGCATATTTTTTCTCCGTTTTTTCTATCTTTTCTATAAGATACCAATGCAGAAAACCGCTGCATCGGTATCCTGTGATCGGTTCTTAATCCCGCTTGGCATTCTTACGCATATCAATAATAACCGCACCTACGATAATGAGGCCTTCTACGACTTTCTGCCAGTAGGCATTTACCCCCAGGAGCGTCAAGCCGTTCCGCATCACCGAAAGGACCAATGCCCCCACAAAAGCGCCACCAATGGTACCGATACCCCCGGAATGAGAGGTGCCGCCGATGGTAGTCGCGGCAATGGCGGTCAATTCATAACCATCTGCTGCACCTGGGTGAACGCTGCCCACCCGTCCGGCAAAAACCACCGCAGCCAAACCTGCTAAAAGACCGCAATAGGTATAGATCATGACGATGTTCTTGGGTACATTTACCCCAGATACCTCTGCGGCGGTGATGTTTCCCCCAATGGCATAGGTATTTTTACCGAACCGGGTTTTATTGAGCAAGATGTAGCTTATCACAATCATGATAAAGTAGATGATCACCGGTATGGGGATGACATTGAAAACCTTCCCGCTTAAAGCCGTGAGGGAAGGTATCATGTTACTCACCGGCCGGCCGCCTGTGTAGATTAAGGCAAACCCCCGGGCCACGGTCATCATACCTAAGGTAGCGATGAACGCGGGTATCCTAGTCTTGGCGATTAAGAGCCCGCTGATACCCCCGCACGCTCCCCCAATAATGAGGGCCGTCAGGATAGGGACGAGGAGGGGCATCACCGGCAGGGAGGGAAAATACTTTTCCGTGGCCGTGGCGGTTTGCCCAAGACTCGCGGCAATCACCCCGGAAAAAGCCAATACCGAACCCACCGAGAGGTCGATGCCTTTAGCGATGATGACGAACGTCATCCCCAGGGCCATGATACCGAAGATTGCACTTTGGGTCAACACATTGAAGATGTTCGTGGCGCTGAGGAATGCGGGCTGCACAATACTCAAGAGGATAATCATTACCACAAGAACGATAACAATGCCGTACTTCTTGGCGGTTTGTTCGATATTGATGTTTCCAATGCTAACATTTAAGGCTGCAGATTTCATTTTACCTCATCTCCTTTGTCTTTTTCTCTTTTTGGGCTTGGTAATCCATGGTATTGGTGGCATACGCCATTAATGTTTCCTGGGTCAGATCCGGGGAATTTTCAAGAATCCCGGTTACCTTTCCTTGATGCATCACCATGATCCGGTCGCTCATCCCCATAACTTCCGGGAGTTCCGAAGAAATCATAATGATGGACTTTCCCTCTCCGGCAAGCTGACTGAGGAGCCGATGGATCTCCGATTTGGTAAGCACATCAATACCCCGGGTCGGTTCATCGATGAACAGAATCTCCGGGTCGGTCATCAGCCAACGGGCAACCAGGACCTTCTGTTGATTCCCTCCGCTCAATTCCTCAATATGCTGTTCAAGCCCTGAGGTTTTGACCTGAACCTTCTTGACGTATTCCTCACATTCTCCCCGCATATAGGATTCCCGGATGAGCTGGGCTTTGTTGAGGAACTTAGGGATGTTGGCGATAACCATGTTGAGTTGTACCCCCAGCATGGGAAAAATCCCGGAACTCCGGCGATCTTCGGTGAGCCAGGCCATTTTAGCGTTTATCGCATCTTCGGAGTTCTTGATTTCAACTTTTTTCCCGTCAATGAAAATATCTCCCCCGCTTTTGGGCCGTACCCCGAATATCGTTTCCACCACCTCGCTGCGGCCCGCGCCAACCAGTCCCGCAATCCCCAGGATCTCTCCTCGACGCACCGTAAAGGAAACATTCTGAAAATACTTCCGGTTGGAGAGGTTCTTGACTTCAAACTTAACCTCCCCAATAGGACAGATCACCTTGGGGAACAGCTCTTCTACATTTCGGCCTACCATCATGGTGATGAGTTTATCTACCTTGAGGTTAACGGTATCCTCAGCGCCGATGTACTCCCCATCCCGGTACACGGTGATTCTATCGGTGATCTCGTAGACCTCATTGAGTTTATGAGAAATAAAGATGATGCTCTTCCCCTGGGACTTGAGCTTTCTCATAATGATGAACAGCTGCTTGATCTCTTTTTCCGTGAGGGCCGAAGTAGGTTCATCCATGATGATCAGCTTTGAATTGTATGAGATTGCCCGGGCAATTTCGATCATCTGCATTTTTGCCACCGTAAGGGATGCCATGAGGGTATGGGGATCCTCTTCCAGGTCAATCTCTTTAAGCACTTCCCGGGTCATCTCATACATCTTCCGGTGATCCACAAGGCCAAACTTGGTAAGCGGTTCCCGGCCAAGCCAGATGTTTTCCATGATAGGACGGTGGAGCACCGGGCTTAACTCCTGATGAATCATGGATATGCCCATCCCGAGAGCCTGAGCAGGGCTATAGGATCCTTGCGTTTTACCGTCGAAGATAATTTCCCCGCTGGTTGGATGTTGCATCCCAATGATACACTTCATCAAGGTCGATTTACCGGCCCCGTTCTCTCCCATGAGGGCATGGATTTCTCCGGGTCGCACCTTGAGTTCAACCCCCCGCAGCGCCTTGACGCCGGGGAAGGTTTTTACGATATTTTTCATTTCAAGCAGATATGCTGCCATGGCTCATCCCCTTATGCTGGAAACGTAAAACCTACTGATACTGATCCAGATTTTCCTTGTTAATGAGCACAAAAGGTACCCAGTTGATTGATTCCTGGGATTCCCCCCGCAGCGCCTTGTAAGCCGCTTCCGCTGCTCCCCGGCCTTGGCCTGCCGCATCCTGGAGCACGGTGGCGGCTAGGCTGCCATCTCCCACTGCTGCCTTAGCATCAGGAATCGCATCCACTCCCATGACCAGCACATCGGTACGGCCCGCTCCTTTGAGGGCTTCCACAGCACCGAGGGCCATTTCATCATTATTGGCTAAGATACCTTTGAGATTCGTACCATAAGCGGTAAGCCAGTTTTCGGTGAGGCTCAACCCCTGATCCCGCTGCCAATTTCCGGTTTCCTTGGCCAGCACCGTGATCCCAGGGAACTCACCCCTAATCGTATCCTCGTTACCTTGAGTACGCAGAAGCGCGCCTTCGTTGTCCAGCTTACCTATCAGAATGGCCACTCCGCCGGATCCCCCCAGGAGCTTACCCATGGCTTCCATCTGCATTTGTCCTGCGATCACTTCTTGGGACCCCACATAGTACACGTTAGGAGGAAGGGATTGATTGCCAAAGGGATTCCGGTTGACGTATATCAAGGGAATAGTTGCTTCTTGGGCCGCCCTGGTAATCGGTTCAGTAGCATTGGTATTTACCGGGACCACAATCAGGGCCTTAACTCCCTGGGCAAGCAGGGTGTTTGCCAGATCCTGCTGCTTGATTACATCTTCCTGGGCATCTTGAAAGATAAGTTCATAATCAGGTTTATCCGCAAAGAAAGCCTTGGTTTCATTCATGATGTACCCTTGAAAGGTATCATTGAAGTTGTTGCAGATGTACCCGATTCTGGTCTTACCACCCCCACTGGCCGTTTTTTGCCTGGAACAACCCAAAAATCCTGACAGTGCAATCAGCGCTGCCACACCGACCCATACCGCTTTTTTCATACAAATCTCCTTTTGTTTGTTGTCGCGTCCTTTATGAGACGCGTTACATGAAAACGTTTACAGATAAAGTATCCACCGGCTTTTTAGGATTGTCAACAAAAATTTTATGGGTATAATTGCTTACTAAAAAATAACTTATGGTATATGCGTAAACTTGCCTTTTAAGCATAAATCAAAAAAGTCTAAAAAATACGCTTTACAGATTAGGATCTTTGATATAGTATTATGTAACAACTAAAAACGTTTTCATATAGTAATCATGTATGAATGGGGAAAAGAAACAGCGTAATCAGGCCGGAGGAACAACCATGATGGATGTATTGAGGATAGGTCTCATTGGAGCAGGAAGAATCGGGAGGATCCACGGGGAAAATAGCGCCCGGTTTATTCCCGCGGCACGGCTCGAAGGGCTTGCAGATATCGCGGTGCAGGAAGAGCAGCAAACCTGGGCCAAGGGACTGGGCGTGCGGCTCATTTCCACTAATCCCCAGGATATCCTTGAGGATCCGGCAATTGATGCGGTGATGATCTGCAGTGCTACTGATACCCATGCAGATCTGATCAGTGCCGCAGCAGCTGCGGGAAAACATATTTTCTGTGAAAAGCCTATAGACCTCTCGGTTCCCCGAGTGAAGGCAGCCCTGGCGGTGGTAAAAAAGGCGGGCGTTACCCTTCAGGTAGGATTTAACCGCCGGTTTGACCGCAATTTTAAACGTATTCGGGAACTTACCCTGGCCGGGGAAATCGGAGACGTACAGCTTATCAAGATCACCTCTCGGGATCCGGCCCCACCCCCGCGATCTTATGTAGCGGTTTCTGGTGGGATCTTCATGGACATGATGATTCATGATTTTGACATGGCCCGATTCCAGGCAGGGAGTGAGATCACCCAAGTCTACGCTATGGGGGCGGTGCTCATTGATCCTGAAATTGGGGAGGCCGGGGATGTGGACACCGCGGTTGTAAGCCTTACCTTTGCCAACGGCGCCCTGGGAGTAATTGACAATTCCCGGAAAGCGGTCTATGGCTATGATCAACGGGTAGAGGTCTTTGGCTCAAAGGGTGCGGCGCTTGCAGAAAATGAAACCGCTCATCAGGTAACTTTAGCCGCTGCTTCAGGACTCATCAGTGCAAAGCCCCTGCATTTTTTCTTGGAACGGTACCAGGGGGCGTATCGGGCCGAGCTGGCATCTTTTGTGGATGCGGTCTTGCATCATCGCTCTCCGGAAGTAAGCGGGCAAGACGGTTTGGAGAATATGTACGCGGCCCTGGCCGCGGGGAAATCCCTTAAAGAAAAACGGCCTGTTTCCATTGCTGAAGTCAGGGCTGAGTAAAGGGAAGTAAGGAGGAAACATGCAGTTTCATCATCAGACGCCTTTTGGTTATGGGTATACACCGCTGGTTCTTAGGAACGCCGGAACTGCGGATATGCTGATGGAGTTCGGAGTACTCAGGGTCCAAAGTGACGAGCACTACGAGCATTATTCGGAAACCGATGAGCGGGTATGGCTTTTATCCCAGGGTAAGGCACGTATATGCCTGGGGAAAGAAGGATGGTACGAAATTTCCCGGCCCAATACGTTTGATTATGCTCCGTGGTGTTTTTCGGTTCCGGCTAAAGTGAAGATTACCATAAGCGTCTCAGAGGGGGTGGCTGAATTTTACTACGTGGCCACGAACAACCCTCGAAGATTCGACATAAAAATCTATCCCCCTGAAGTGTGCCACAGCGAATTCCGGGGGGAAGGAACCATGCGGGAAACCTCCACCAGGATCGTGCGTACTATTTTTGACGATACCAACCATCCTAAATCAAACTTGGTAATCGGCGAAGTGATCGGCGTTCCGGGCAAGTGGTCGAGCTACCCGCCCCACCACCACCCGCAGCCGGAGATTTACCATTACCGGTTTCTGCCGGAGCAGGGCTTCGGCCTTACCGCCATCGGGAATACGCCGTATATCATCCGGGACAAGGATACTATTTTGATCCGCGATGGGGAGGATCATCCCCAGGTAACTGCTCCGGGGTATGCTATGTGGTACCTCTGGGTGATCCGGCATCTGGAGAACCAGCGATATGGACCCCAATACGTTGCCGAAGCCCACCAGTGGGTAAGCGGGCCGGAAGACCATATCTGGCAGCCGAAAAGATAGCGCGAGAAAGGAGAGGAGATGAAAACAGTACGGCTTACCATGGCCCAGGCATTGTTGCGTTTTTTAGATAGTCAATATATTGAGGCAGATGGGGAAGAAATAAAATTCGTTGCCGGCGTGTTCGGCATATTCGGGCACGGTGTCGTAGTTGGACTCGGTGAGGCTTTGGCCGCGGGTAATCACGGCCTGCGGTTTTATCAGGCGAAAAACGAACAGGGCGCGGGGCACGCGGCTATGGGATTCGCCAAGCAGCATAGACGTCGGCAGATCATGGGGGTATGTAGTTCCATAGGGCCAGGTGCGCTCAATATGGTAACTGCCGCGGGAACTGCTTCGGCAAACCATATCCCGGTGCTGTTTCTGCCTGGAGATGTGTTTGCCTGCCGTCAGCCGGATCCGGTATTGCAGCAGGTTGAAAACCCCGTGGATTATACGGTAAGTGCCAGTGATGCATTCCGGGCGGTGAGTCGGTACTGGGATCGGGTGAACCGGCCTGAGCAGCTCATGACTGCCCTGATCAATGGCTTTAGGGTACTGACCGATCCTGCGGAAACCGGGGCAGTTACCCTATCCCTCCCCCAAGATGTCCAAGGTGAAGCCTGGGATTACCCTGAAGAGTTCTTGGCCAAACGGGTGCATCACTTGGAACGCCGGCCTCCGACTCAGGGTCAGATCCAGCGGGCGGTGAAGATGCTCAAGGCTGCCAAGAAGCCCCTGGTGATCTGTGGGGGGGGCGTGGGATTCTCTGGGGCAGGGCCAGCACTGGAACAGTTCTGTACCACGTATCACATCCCCTTTGGAGAAACCCAGGCAGGCAAGGGCACGCTGCTCTGGGATCATCCTTATAACCTTTCCGGTATCGGGGCTACCGGTAGCTTGGCGGCAAACCGCCTTGCCAAAGAAGCGGATCTGATCATTGCGGTAGGGACAAGGCTGGGGGACTTTACCACCTGTTCCAAGTGGTTGTTCCAGAATCCTGAGTGCCGGATCCTGGGGATCAACATCGCCCCCTTTGACGCCTACAAGATGAACAGCGAACCTATCATTGCGGATGCCAAACTGACCCTGGAAGCCATGAACACCGGCGCATCTCCATACCGGTCGGACTGGGGCGGACGGATTCAGGAGGTTCGGGTTGCATGGAAGGAAACCGTAGACCAGCTCTACCAGGAAGAAGATCCGGTTGCCCTTTCTCAAGTGCGGGTCTTAGGAGAACTCAATGACCGGCTCTTACCCCCCGATACCATAGCGGTATCTGGTTCAGGTTCCATTCCATCGGATATGCAGCGGGTATGGCGGGTCAGAACAAAGGGGACCTACCACATGGAATATGCCTTTTCCTGTATGGGCTATGAAATCGCCGCTGCCTTGGGGGTTAAAATCGCCCAGCCAGATAAAGAAGTAGTGGCGTTGGTAGGGGATGGGGCCTATACCATGCTCCACACCGA
>JAISBK010000188.1 GCA_031266255.1 Treponema sp. | reverse complement strand
TGAGCGACCGGTTTAAGCTCTGGACGCACCTTATTTCCTACGTGGCCATTGCTTCCGCCCCGTTTATGGCACTGGAAACACCGGATACCCACAACCTGCAGCGCTTATTTCATCACTTTATGGCTGCACAAAGCGATTTTTGGCTGTTATATGGCAGCGGCAACCTCGTCTGGAATGAGCCGGGAGGCTATATGGTCTATGATGACGGACACAGCCCTCAGGCAGACTATGACAATACCTCACGCAGTTGGTTTATTGATGCCAAGAAAAATCCCGGCAAGGTGGTCTATGCTGCGCCCTACATAGCCGCCACCGGCGGCCAGCTCACCACGGCCATATCTACCAGTGTCTACGACGATCAAGGGAGAGATGTTGGGGCGGTGTCGGGGAACGTCTCCATTGGTTTCCTTGATGAGCTACTCAGAACAAGCACCTTCATGTCTGGGCAGGAGATGTTTTTCATCAACAGCGACGGCCTCTTTATTACTCATACCGACCTCGATGCGGTCTTGAAAAAGGACTTCTTTACCGAGTTAGGTTTGGAACCTTACCGTAATAGCATAATCAGCTCGCCCCAATTCTCGGTCATGGATAGTCGGTACTTCATCGTTTCCGTGCAGATACCCCAGGTAGATTGGATACTCATTACCACTATTCCAAGAGACACGATCTTTGCAGAGGTTCAGCGCTTCTTCTTCCGCATGATTGTTATCAGTAGCCTCTTGCTCGCCCTTACCGCAGGAGCGGCTCTGGTTTTTACCCATATCTTGGTCAAACCCCTGCGCGACCTTACCGCATATTCCGCGGTGCTTGCAGGAGGAGACTTCTCCGGTGCAGTTCCAGACTATGGAACTTTAGAGACTTCAAGGCTTTCGGTGGGTTTTAACACCATTAACGAGCATATCTCATCCCTTATACACAATATAGCCATATCCTTTGAACGAATGCGTACTCAAAGCACGGAATTCAAACAGGTAATAACCCAATCCTCCACCGCTGCCGGGAAAATAGTCGAGGCCATACGCGATGTTGAACGGCGTATCCAAGATGAGGTCGGCATGGTGAGCCAGACCCTGGCTCAGGCGGTAGCCCATATTGACGACAAGATCCTCTCCCTTAACACCTTGATTCAAGATCAAGCTACCCAGATCTGCGCTTCCGCTTCCGTCATAGAAACCATGATAGACTATAACGGTGAGATGCAAAGCCAGATCACCCTATTAAACGACAGGATACAGAGCCTTATGAACAGTTCCCAGTCTGAACGGGAACAGATTGCCCGCTCCACCAAGGTTGTGCAGCAGATTGGGGAAGACTCGGCAAACTTGGCGCTTATGAACAAGACCATTGATGACGTGGCGGGACAGACCAATCTCTTGGCTATGAATGCAGCGATAGAGGCGGCGCACGCCGGGGAGTCTGGTAAGGGTTTTGCAGTGGTGGCGTCGGAGATTAAAAAACTAGCCGAGACCACTGCGGCACAAGCCAAGGGTTCAAGCGGCACCTTGGGGGAGATTCAAAAACGTATTACCGAGATTGCTTCATTGTCGGGTCGCATAGAAGGAGCATACGCTCAAACGAACGTGTTGATTCTGGAGAATAACGAGGTGGTAGAGGAAGTTAAGCACACGGTAGAGGAACAAGCGGGGCGTTCACAGCAGGTACTGGAGCAGCTTAAGCAGATACAAGGGATCACCTTCAAGGTGCAGAGTGAAGCGGAGAACATCAAACGTGAGGCGGATGCCTCGCGGCGCATGAGTGTTAAGCTTACGGACATGAGTGTGGTGATACAAGGGCGTGTAAGTGAAGTGGTGAGGAGCACCGAACTGGTATTTGCTGCATCCCAACAGGCCCATGGTTCTGTGGAGGAGAATAGTAAGGGGCTTGATGCTTTAGATGGAGCGATTCGCCGTTTTACCGTAAGAAAAAGCTGAGCGAACCCTTGGGGGTTAAAGTTCCCGACTGATTGTCAAGAAAGGCGTACGACGCTTCGTCTATACTGCTTCTTACAAGGCGCCTGGTAGCCTTCCTTGTCCGGGTATGCTAGTATCAGCAGATGACCCTTTGGTTTGCCACGGGAAATACCCACAAAAAGACGGAACTTACGGCCATTTTATCCGGCCATACCCTTAAAATCCCCAGAGATGGTGGAATTCTTGATTTCAATCCTGATGAAACCGGGAACACCTTTCTTGACAACGCCCTTATTAAGGCCCGGACCCTGTATCAGCTCATCCAAGAGCCGGTCATCGCCGATGATTCAGGCCTCTGTGTGGATGCGCTGGACGGAAGACCGGGTATCTATTCCTCCCGATATGGAGCAGATAAAAACCTCAGTTCCTCGGCGCGCAATATCCTGCTTCTGCAGGAACTGGGGGATTGTCCCCAAAGAAGCGCCCGGTTTGTCTGCGCTATGGTCGTGTTGTTTAGTCCGGATCGCTTCTTTGCGGTACAGGAAACCCTGGAAGGGGAACTCCTTTGGGAAGAACGGGGGAACAACGGCTTTGGCTATGATCCTATCCTCTTTATCCCTGAACTGGGTCGTACTGCGGCAGAGCTTACCGAAGCAGAGAAAAACCAGATAAGCCATCGGGGAAAAGCAGGCAGGCACTTGGCTGCGTTCCTTTCCTTGGGAACCGTGACTCAATGAGGGGTGACGCCGGAGGCGCCTTAAACGGCCCCCAGATCCAAGCGGTAAAAGCGATTCAAGGCCCCGTCCTGATCATTGCCGGTGCAGGATCCGGGAAAACTCGGGTCATCACGTACCGTATAGCCTATATGCTTGAACGGGGCATTCCTCAATCCGCGATCCTTGCCCTGACCTTCACCAATAAAGCGGCCAAGGAAATGGAAGCCCGGGTCAAAGAGCTTACCCACAAAAAGCTGCAAAACCTGACGATCAGTACCTTTCATGCATTTGGGGTGAAGATCCTCCGGGACGAAATCGAGCGCTTAGGGTACCGCACAAATTTTTCGATCTACGATGAGACCGATAGAATGCAGCTGATCAAGGACAGTCTACGGGAATGTAAGCTTTCCCTAGAAGGGGTAGACCTCTATGCCCTGGGACAGCTCTTCTCTAACATTAAGATAGGCCGCCTCAACTGGGGCGAAGCTGCGAATACGGCTTTTAAGCCGGTGTATGCGGAGTATCAGCAGTGCCTTAAAATCTTCAATGCCCTGGATTTTGAAGACCTCCTGGTCCTCCCGATTACCCTGTTTGAGCATTACCCAGAGGTTCTGAAAAAATACCGGCACCGGTACCGGTATATCATGGTGGATGAATTTCAGGATACCAGCCTTACCCAGTATCGGCTTATGCGGCTCCTGGCAAATCCTGTGGAAAGAAACGTCTGCGTGGTAGGAGACGATGACCAGTCGATCTATTCATGGCGGGGAGCCAACTACGAGAATATTCGGATGTTTGAGCGGGATTTTCCAGGAACCCTGGAGATCAAGCTGGAACAGAATTACCGTTCCACCACCACCATTCTGGAAGCTGCCAATGGGGTCATCTCCAACAATATCAACCGGAAAGAGAAAACGCTCTGGTCGGGGAATGGCGGGGGGAAGCCCATCGAGATATTCACCCCCCAGAACGAAAGTGATGAGGCAGACTTCATTGTTGCGGCGATTAAGAAGATCCGCCTCAAAGAAGGGCTTACCTACAATGATTTCGGGGTACTCATCAGAACCAACTCTCTAACCCGTCCTCTGGAAGAGGCGTTTTTAGCGGAAAACATCCCCTATCGGGTTTCCGGGGGAACCAGTTTTTTCCAGCGCAAGGAAATCAAGGATATTCTCTCGTATCTGCGGGTCATTGCCAATGCTGACGACGATGTGAACCTTTTACGGATTATCAACACGCCTCGGCGGGGTATAGGCAAAACCACGGTGGCAGCCCTGACTGACCTGGCCCGGCAACAGCAGTCCTCTTTTTGGAGCGCGATGGGTATCCTTAGGTATGCGGCAGACACCTTCAGCGACCAGAGTTTTCAGGAAACAGACAATGCTGATGTGGATAGTTTTATGACGCTCATCGAAAAGTATAAGGAAGCCATGCTGGGGAAACGGGGGCTTTCTCAAAAAGTCCGGGCTTTGGTCGATGATATTGATTATTGGGGTTACCTGGTCACGGAATTCAGTAAGCACGAGCAGGTAGCCCGCTGGAAATTCACCAATATCAGTTCTCTCATCGAATCCATCGCCCATTGGGAACATGATCCTGACAACCTTGACCCCACGCTCTATCCCTACCTCAACCGGATAAGCCTCATCACCCGGGATGATGGAGAGGATCCCGCGGATAAGGGTAAGGTGAACCTGATGACCATTCATGCCGCTAAAGGCCTGGAATTTCCCGTGGTTTTCATTGCCGCCGCAGAGGATGGCATCATCCCCCACGCCCGGAGCCTTGAAGCAGGGGATGGAGACCTGGAAGAAGAACGGCGTCTTTTTTATGTGGCTATCACCAGGGCCAGGGACAAGCTCTTCATCTCAAGCTGCCTGAAGCGCCGGCGCCTGCAGAGTACCATTGAGTGCAGCCCCTCTCCGTTTCTCGCGGAGATTCCTTCCCATCTCGTGGAATACGCAGAGGCCAAGAACCCGGTAACCAGCGCTGCGGAAGCAGAAGATGTACTCGCCTTGCTTAAAACCCGGTTTACATAAGGCCTCAAGCCAAAAGAAATGGTAAAATAAGCACCCGTACCGTATACTAAACAGTATGGTTTGTGAATGTACCTTGGTGGTTCGCACCTATGAATGTGACCGGAATGGTCATGTAAATAACGCCCATTATCTTCATTACCTCGAGTACGCCCGGTACGAATTCCTCAAAACAATTGGTTTTGATTACCCCAAGGCGATCGATACAGGGTATGGTGTGTATATAGCCCGGATTGAGATTGATTACAAAAAATCCGCAATAGTAGATGATGTGCTGCTGATTCGCTCCTGGCCGGTCAAGAAAGGGGCGGTCAGCGGTACCATGGCCCAGGAAATAACCCGCGGGGATCAGGTGATTGTTACCGCCTTGGTTACCTGGGCCTTTGTGGATGCTAGGGGGCTGCCCACCCGGATTCCTCAGGAATGGGACCTGCCGGGGCTTAAACCCGATCCCTCCCCTGGGGTTTCGTAGAAGATCTATGGATATGCCTCGGTCATTACCCCTGCCTGGAGAAAATACCGGCGGTTCCCATACTGAAAAGGCACCGGATCATGGGTAACCACCAACAAAGCAGCCCCTTCTTGGGCAAGCCGGGAAAAAAGCTGCATGATTTCTTCGGTACACGCTTCATCCAAATCCCCGGTGGGTTCATCGGCAATCACTAATCCTGGAGACTGCAGTAATGCCCGGGCAATCGCAACCCGGCGTAATTCACCCCCCGACAGTTCTGCGGGGTATTGGGAGGCCAAGGGAAGCATACCCACCTGTTCCAGCAACAAGGCTGCCCGCTCTATCGGCCCCTGTTCCGCTTTACTTGACTGCTTGCGTACATGGCTCACATAATAGGGAAGCATCACATTCTGAAGCACCGTAAAATTGGGAAGCAGGCTTTGCCCCTGCATAACGTACCCGATGCTTTTGTTCCGTAATGCCGACAAAGCATCATCACCGAGGTGGCCATAATCCTGTCCTTGGAAACAGACCCGGCCTTGGGTAGGGGCTATAAGACCTGCCGCTATACCCAGTAAGGTACTTTTTCCGCTTCCTGAAGGCCCGGCAATACAGACAAAATCTCCTGCATCCAGAGACAGGGAAACATCCTGTACCGCGAAAAATGAAGCATTACCCCGTTGATAGGCTTTACTCAGATTGCACAGTTCAAGGATCATAGGCCATTTCTCCGGATCGCGGTATACACCTCCATCCTGCCGATCTTGACCGCAGGATACAGGGACGCCAGAGGCCCTACCATACCGGACAAACAAAGGCTCAGAAAAAGGAACAGTACGCAGGTACTGATTGAAGGCAACATATAGGGCATACCGATAACTTCACTGATGAGAGTCCTAAACGGAAGCATGATAAGCAAGGCGCCGAGGATACCAATGAGGCCCCCGGCAAGACTCACCAGGATGGATTCACTCAAAATCAGGGTGATAAGTTTTTTCTTCGATAGTCCCATGACCCGGAATATCCCGAATTCTTGAAGCCGTTCCCCCAACGTAACCGAGAAAAGAATACCGACTATAAGCACAGCGCCTACCCAGAGCATAATTGCCAAGATGATGATGAAGCCAATAAGACTGCGCAAACCGCCGGCCACGGTATTGATGATATTTTTAGAAAGGACCGGCACAATACCGCTGTTTCCATACCCGAAGGTCTGTTGAATCCGGTCATATACGGTGCGGGGAGAGAAACCAGGAACAACCGACACTAAGATTGAAGATACCGATTGCTCCGCAGGAGGAACCGGGCCGCCCTGATCCTGATAATCCTGAGCAGCTCCTCGGGCACTGTTCAAATTCATGAAGACCGAAGCATCAAATCCCATACCGGTTCGATCCAACCGCCCTACAACCCGGTACTCCCGGTTAAAAAAAGTGATGGATGAACCCACCGGGCCTGCTATTGCCGAACCAATAACAATTTCTCCATCGGATAAACGGCGCTTCAAGGCGGTTTGGATCCACGGCCCGACCACAAAATCCGTAGCCCCATCAAAGCCAATCAGTTGTACCGGCATAGCACAACAGGACGCATTAAGGGAGGTAATAAAGAGCTGGGGAGATACCGCATGAACCCCTTGGATAGCGGCGATTTTATGAACCCAGGCTTCGTCCATATAAAACGCAGCAGGCTCACTGCGGAGCAGAATCCCTTCAATGGTTTTATCGTAACCCTGGGGAACGATTAAGAGGTCTGCCCCCAGCCGCTTTGCCATACTATCCACCCCGTTCAACAGACTCATCCCCATGAGGGAACCCCCAAACAATACGAACCCAATAATGGCCACCAGGGCCAGGGTGCAGAGGGAACGAAACGGCCGGGCATAGAGGTTAGTGCGGGCAATCTCAAAGAAGGTCAAAGGCTCTATGGTAAGCATACTCCCTCCTTTTTACTCAAGCGAACCAAATAGAGGCTATTCATTGCCCCGGTGGCGCTGGTGAGGATACCGCACAGGTATATTCCCGGGAAGGCCACCTTCCGGCAGGTCATGGTTTCCATCATGCAACCACCTATCAGGACACCAGGAAAGAGCAGGACCAGGATACCGGAAAGGCACAAGGCGATACTTAATCCCAGCCTGACCTTGCTTGAAGCAAACACCAGCAATGCCCCTCCTAGAAGCGCCACTAAAAGACCTGCGCCGATTTCCGCCTGACCTGTCCAGTGGCAGTGCATCCAGCCTCCCTCTGCTTTTGGAGGGCATAGTTTAAAGAGCACTTGAGGCCCCAAGGATATTAAAATACCCAGGATGACAGCGGTACTACCACTTATTATACGATTTTTCATAGGAATCTCTCCAGCTTATAGTTAGCTCATACTAACTACATGAGCATAGTTTGTCAAGTTTATGGAAGCTGTTTTATGTATGCAGTATACCAGATTCGGGTAGCGGTTTCTTTATTCCGCCGAACTCACGTAGTTTTAAGTCCTCTCATATTGCAAGCGGTACAGCCCTGCGTACAGACCACCCCGGGCGATAAGGTCCTCGTGCGTTCCCTCTTCAGTCAAATGTCCCCCGGAAAGTACGAGAATCCGGTCTGCGTGGCGTATGGTGGAGAGCCTATGGGCAATCACCAGGGCAGTACGCCCCGCCAGGACCCGCTGCATCCCCAACTGGATAAGACCCTCGGTTTCGGTATCCACCGAACTGGTAGCCTCGTCCAGGATGACTATTGCCGGGTTATGAGCTATGACCCGGGCAAAACTGATGAGCTGCCGCTGACCAGAGGAAATATTCGTGGCCCCTTCGGAAAGCAGCGTCTGGTAGCCCTGGGGCAACCGGGAAATGAAGTCTTGGGCATGAACCGCTTTTGCCGCCTCCACGATTGCCTCCTCCGAAATGGAAAGCCCCAGACTGATGTTCTCCGCCACGGTACCGGAAAATAAAAACACCTCCTGCAAGACCGGCAGCACCGAACGCCGCAGGGCTTCTAAGGAAATCGATTGCAGAGGAAGACCATCCAGGCGGATGCACCCTGAGTCAATATCCCAGAGCCGAGTCAGTACATTGATGATGGTGGTTTTTCCTGCACCGGTATAGCCCACAATCGCGGCCATTTCCCCAGGCTGCACCGTGAAAGATAGGCCCCGCAAAACCTCTTCCCCTGACTTGTAGGCAAAATGTACCTCTTCAAAGCTAATATGTCCCCGAATCATTCCCTCTGCAAGCTGCTTTCCCGCATTAGGAATACGCTCATCCGTATCGAGGAGCGTAAAGACCCGTTCCCCTCCAGCCATAGCAGACTGCAAGAGGGTGTATTTCTCTGCAATATCCATCACCGGTGCATAAAACATACCCACCAGATTGATAAAGGCGATGAGCACCCCCAGGGAAAGGGAAAGGTTCAAGGCTAGATTGCTCCCCACCGCAATGACCACCGCTACGGTTAGGATCGAGAACCATTCCACCAGGGGCCTAAAGGTGGCAACCACGTACATCTCTCCCAAGTTAGCCTGCAAGAGTTCGTCATTACGGTCGCCGAATTCCCGAAGACTCTTATCTTCCCCCCGGAAAAGCTGAACCACCTGGACCCCGGCAAGGCGCTCGGAAAGGTATGCGTTGACCCGGGAAGAAGCGGTTCGCTGCCTTCTGAAAGCATCCCGGGCTCTGAGGCGGCTCATGGAAGTGAGAATCAGCACCGGCGGCAAAGTAGCCAGCACAACCAGGGCCAACTTAGGGGAAAGAAAAAACAGGGTAACCAGCACTCCCAGCATACTGCACAGGTCTTTGAGAAACGCCACCACTACAGACGTAAAGAATTCGTTGATTGTTTCCACATCCCCGGTCAACCGGGTTACGAGCCTGCCCACCGGATGCCGGGAAAGGAAGGCCGAGGATTGAGCAGCAGTTTTCTGAAACAGGGCAAGCCGCAGATCCTTCATCACCTGCTGACCAATGAGCGTCGTAGTCCAGGTCTGTATAAAAGTAAACACCAAGACCACCATAAGGATGACCACAAGCACCAGGACCGCGTGGATAACATACCGCACATCACGGCTCCGCAAAGCCACAATTTCCGCTGCTTTTAAAGAAGCAAGATCCTGAGTCTTGAGCGCCCCACCGTGCTCCCCGATTAAGAACAGATCCTTATGCTCTTCAATCACCTTATGGGCTGCATCCCCTGGGATATATGAAAAAGCATACCATTGACCATCCGCGATAATACCCATTTCTCGAAGCTGCGCTTCATCATGGCCAGTAATATGCGTATCCTGCCCCAAGGGTACCAGACAGTGCGCTCCAATACGGATGACCCGGGGCCGAGCCAGCGCCTGATCCAGGGCTTTTACCACACCAGTCGGGAGCTGCCCTCGTTCTTGTGCAAAGGCATCTGGCTGTACTAACATGAACCGGGCCAGGATAGCATCATCAATGACCCGCTGCTGGATCACCGGAATGGCCAGCTCGCCTAGGGTAGAAATTCCCAGGGCAAGGAGGGTACCCAAG
>JAISBK010000002.1 GCA_031266255.1 Treponema sp. | reverse complement strand
TCCCCCGCGGCGGGCGGCCTGATTTTCTTTATCCCCAAATCAAGCAAGAACCCCGAAGCCGCGCTGCGTTATGCAAACTGGCTTTGCCGGTATGAGAATTACCACTTCCTCCAGTTCGGCAACGAGGGCGTGAACCACCAAAAGATAAACGGCGTCGAAGTTCCGATAACCGCGACCGGCCCGTGGATCCAAAATTCCGGGGCAAACATAGACTATACTATGACCATCAACGGCTATATCGTACCCCCGGAGCATTTCGGCGCAGTCCTCTCCGCAAGTTACCCTGGTATACCGCCGAACGACATCACCGTTGCCTATCAGATGGCCTCCCGCTATGCCCGATCAGAACCATACATCCCCGCGACTATTCTTTCTATCGCCCCGGTCCGGCAGGTCTTGGTAGATAAAGAAAAAGTCCTCTGCGTTAACCTCATCTGCGCCAAGCCCGGCGACTTTGACCGGGTATGGGACGCAGGCATAAAAGACTGGCTTGCCTCCGGTGCACAAGCAGTCATTGACGAGCAAAAAGCGAAGTACCGGTAGGATCAGGAATGATATGCGGGATAGTAATGCGGCGCTTTTTAACGCGGGCTGGAAATTTCTTTTGGGGGATCCGGAAGGGGCGTATCGGGAAGATTATCCTGACCGGACGTGGAAACCGGTAGACCTTCCCCATGACTGGGTTATCGGGGAGCCTTTTGACCGGGGGCCGGAAAACGGCTATACCACCCAGAATATGCAGGGCTTTTTTGCCTGGAAAGGTGTTGCCTGGTACCGCAAGACGTTTTTCCTTGAGGGGGGAACGCTGGCGAGAGAGGGGTGTGGAGTCTATCTTTATTTCGGCGGGGCGTACCGGAACAGCAGGGTCTATGTCAACGGCAGTGAAGCCGGGGGCAGGGCCTACGGGTATGCTTCTTTTGAGGTGGATATACGCTCCTTTGCGAGGCCGGGCCGCAACACGGTTGCCGTTCGGCTGGATAACGGGTGCGAAGATCCCGACCGATGGTATGCCGGTTCGGGCCTCTACCGGAATGTATACCTGCGGATCGTCCCTGCTGTGCATATCAAGACCTGGGGTGTTCATATCAAAACAAATACCCCGGTTCCATCGGCTTCAATACATGCCCCGGCGGAAATCACGGTGGAAACGGCACTAGTCAACCGGGGCGCGGCATCGGCGGTTCAGGTCTGTCTCAGGATAACCAGTCCCGATGGGAATAGGGTTGCCGAATCCGCGGTGATGTGCAAAGTTCCGGAGGGCGACGCAACAACGGCAGAACAGCGCTGCGTGATTCAATCGCCCCTGCTCTGGAGCGCGGACCGTCCCCGGCTGTACCGTGCCTTTGTGTGGCTTGCCGGAGAAGACGGCGGCGCGATGGGCGGTACCGTCGAAGTCCCCTTTGGGATCCGTACCGTTGAGATAGTCTCCCGGTGCGGGATGCGGGTCAACGGCGAACCAGTCAAGCTCAAAGGGGTATGTGTGCACCATGACTGCGGTATCCTTGGGGCGGCTTACTATGACGCGGCGTGGCGGCGGCGGCTTCTCACTTTGAAGCGCATCGGCTGCAACGCGATACGCACCAGCCATAATCCGCCGGCGGAAGAGTTTCTCGACCTCTGTGATGAGCTTGGGTTTTATGTGATTGACGAATGTTTTGATAAATGGCGGAGCGGTTATTATGCCGCGCATTTTGATGATGATTGGAAACAGGATTTGGAAGCCTGTGTCCTCCGCGACCGGAACCACCCGTCGGTGTTTATGTGGAGTATCGGCAACGAGGTGGCAGAACAGGGCGCGGGGACCATGCCGGAGACCCAGCATGAGCTTGCCGCCTTTGTCCGTACGCTGGACAACCGTCCGGTTACCTGTGGCCTCCATCCCCACGTCATCCCCGCGAGTCTTATCGGCGCGCCTGCCAGCCGTCTTGTGGAAATCACCAAAGCATTGACCGCGGAGGTGGACGTCCTGGGCCTTAACTACCATGAACCCCTTTACGAAGCCTATACCGCAGCCATACCCAAGCCGATTGTTGGCTTGGAGAGCTATGACTACTACAGCAGTACTATTGAAAACTACGAAGATGTGCTGCCGAAAAACCCCTGGCGTTATGTCTTCGAAAACGATAATGTCATCGGCCAATTT
The DNA here is from genome assembly GCA_031266255.1 of Treponema sp. Classification (GTDB taxonomy): domain Bacteria; phylum Spirochaetota; class Spirochaetia; order Treponematales; family Breznakiellaceae; genus JAIRLU01. The sequence goes on along the minus strand of JAISBK010000002.1, from coordinate 12,813 downwards.
ATCTGGGCGGGTATTGATTATCTGGGTGAGAGTTCGTGGCCTGCAAAAGGCTGGGCAGGCGCGGTACTGGATATGTGCGGCTTTCTGAAACCCAACGCCTATTACCGCAAAAGCATCTGGTCGGACGAGCCGGTCATCCACCTCAGCTTTTATGACGGTGGGGGTAGACCCGACTATGTTCGGGGGCGCTGGTCATTCCCCCAAACCGCCTCCCATCTCAACCTTGACCACTTCCAGCGCCGCACCGTGAAAGCGGCGATCTATACCAACTGTGAAGAGGCGGAACTATGGATAAACGGCAAAAAACGGGGAACCAGGCGGCCCGCGGATTTTGAAAACCGCATCATCCAATGGACCTTTGACTACGAAGCCGGAGAACTCGAAGTGATAGGCCGCCGGAATGGGGACGCGGTTTGCCGCCACTCCCTGCGGACCGCCGGTCCCGCGCGGAACATTCAGCTCATCCCCGACAAAACAATTCTGCGGGCAGGACAGTCCGACATCGCCCACATCGAAACCAGCGTTACCGACGAAGCCGGAATACGCTGCCCCACCGGGGAGCACCTCATCGAATGGACGCTCCGGGGCGACGGCGAAATCCTCGGGGCCTGTTCCCCGGACCTCAACGCGTCCCTCGGCTTCCGGCTGCCCAAAACCTACACGAGCGGCGGCAGAGCGCTGGTAATCATCCAAGCGGGAGCCTCTGCCGGCCCCTTGGAACTCACCGCGTACTCAGATGGCCTCAAAACTGCGGTCCTTGAGTTTACCGTCACCGGCGGCATCTGAAGGAACGTGAGTTCGACGGAATAGTAGGGGTCCGCGAATGCACGCGAATTTCCGCGAATTACGCGGGTAAATTAGCGTTCATTCGCGTAATTCGCGGACTTTTTGCTTCTTGTCGAACTCACGTTAAAAAGTACGGTATAGTGCATAAGTTATACCCTTTATGATTGCGTTGTTTGGTTTGGTCGTGTTATAGTGAAGTCTATGAACCAGGCAAAAGAAGCATCCCGTTGGACCCTTTATGACGAACTTATCCAAGGGATCCCTGCGGATTACCCGGTGGACGAGGCCATTCAGGGGAAGCATTGGACTATGGTCCGTTCTGGTACGCGAGTGGGACTGGCTATGACCCTGGCCATTGAGACCCGTCCGGCTTGTCTTCCGGATTCTTGCCGGGGCATGACCTTAAAGGAATTGGCTGCGGCAGCGAAGTCCTGGAATTTCGGAGAAGCCAGCCTTGGCGTCGCGGCGATTAACGCATACTGGAGTGACCCGGAACATGCTCCGGTGGCCCTGTCCATGCAGGGAAACGGGGACGACGCTTTTACGGTGTACCGAAACCAGGTAGCAGGGAAAAAAGTCGCGGTCATCGGTCATTTTTATCGGTTGGAACAGATTTTAGGGGGAATCTGTCAGCTTTCCATCCTAGAAAAACGGCCGGTTTCTGGGGATTATCCTGATTCTGCCTGTGAGTTCCTCCTGCCCCTCCAGGATTATGTCTTTGCCACCGGGGTAACCCTCACCAATAAGACCCTGCCCCGGCTCCTGGAACTCTCCCGTCATACCGGCCTTATCCTGGCAGGCCCCAGCGTACCCTTGGCCCCCTCGCTCTTTCGCTGGGGAGTACGGGATCTCCAGGGTTTTGTAGTTACGGATCCGGATTTGTGCAGGGCCATTGTAAACGGGGAAAATCAAAGCGCCTTTATTTTTGATACCGGTAAACGGGTGGGTCTAACCCCAGAAATGGTAAGCCATGCTTAGGTAATCATTTCAGCACACGAGAGACGTTATTAACGTTAATAAGAAAAACAGGTATACCTTTTAATAGGTACATCACGTATGGAGGGTTGGTATGAGTAGTTTTTGGTTGGTGTCTAAGTTATTAGAAGCAGATAAGTTTCTAAAAAGTTATCTGTTTCAAGGAGGTCATCTCGTAAGTACGGATTATCTAGATGACTTGGATGTAGGGGCTACCTATAGGTTTGAGTTTTCTAAGGTTAAAAGAGACCTTGACCTGTCTGTAGAAGGTAAGTTGCTTATCTTATCAAAACTAGAAATGGTAAGTGGTGGTAAGATACAGTTAGTGCTGTCTCATGATGACATAGAGGTAACCTTTGTTATACCGTTAGTGGTATATTACGAGTGGGTTACTGATTTCCCTGAAGATTTTGTACTTGGCACCTCTTTTGAACTATCAGCAGTAGAAACAGAGGAATTACAAGAATCTGAAAAAGCCTTTATGTAATGCTGGTCGTGTGAGTAATTAAGCGGAGGGTTATACGAGCGTAACCCTCCCTACTAAGTAGGGGAGTGTATGGAGGTTCTAAGCAATGCGGCTATGGCTGAAAAGGCCCGTGCATTTGATCAAGTAGCAGAATCGGTCTTTGCTCCCATCTATCCGGTGATTGCTTCCCGGCTTTTGGACCTTGCCGGGGTACGTCAAGGACAATGCCTGGATATCGGCTGCGGCGGCGGACATCTGGGACTAGCGGTGGCGAAGGATTTTATGGGAACGGTGATCTTGCTGGATGTAAACCCTCACGCGCTCGCCATCGCCGCCCGGCGTATTCCCTGGGAAGCCCAGGGACGCATCAACGTTCTCCAGGGAGATGTCCACGCTATGCCCCTAGAGGAAGCGTCGGTGGATCTCGCGTTGAGTCGGGGAGCGATGTGGTTCTGGGAAAAAGAAGCAAGCCTTAAAGAAATATGGCGGATCCTGGCTCCAGGCGGTGTAGCCGTGCTGGGCGGCGGCTATGGAAGCGCACCGCTTAAACAGGCAATTTACCAAACCATGTCGGTGCGTAACCATGAAGACTTTGGGGAACAGCAGGAAAAGCGGATGCAGGGTGCCGCGCCCGAGGATTACGCCCAGGTCATGGAGCGCCTGGGTATCGGTATTCCTACCTGCATCCACGAGGAAAGCGGCGACTGGCTCCTTTTTCGTAAACCCGGGACCGTGCGGACATGAGACTCATCACCTTTGCAGGGCCTCCCTCCGCGGGAAAGACCTCTGCAGCAATTAAAACCGCAGAATACCTCATGCATGAAGGGTTTAGGGTCGGGGCCGTCAAATTTGACTGTATTTCCACTGAAGATAACGAGCGATACCAGAAAAAGGGCATCCCGGTACTCACCGGAATCTCGGGGAATCTGTGTCCGGATCATTATTACATCATCAACATTCAGGATTGCGTTGAATGGGCCCAGATCCAGGGGCTGGACTTCCTCTTTAGTGAAAGTGCTGGGCTTTGCAACCGCTGTTCACCTCATATTCGCGGGGTAACCGGGCTTTGCGTCATTGACTGCCTTGCCGGGGTCAACACCCCAAGGAAGATCGGGCCTATGCTGATCTTTGCGGATATGGTACTCATAACCAAAGGGGATATTGTTTCCCCGGCTGAACGGGAGGTCTTTGCCTTTCGGGTGAGTAAGGCAAATCGGAAGGCCCAGGTCTTGTTTGTCAACGGCCTCACCGGACAGGGAACCTTTGAGCTTGCCCGGCGGCTGAAAAACGCCCCTGAAACGGTCAGCTTAGAACACGGGAAGATCCGTTTCCCCCTGCCGGTGGCTCTCTGCTCCTATTGTTTTGGAGAGACCCGCATCGGGCCGGATTACACGTCGGGCAGCTTCCCGGCCAAGAAGATCCCCATACCTCCTGCGGCAGCTTCCCAAGAGGGCGGTTCATGCGTAGTGTAACCCTTTTGGGAGGACATGACAAAGAAGGGCATCCTGAAGCCCTGGACCTGACCCTGAACCGGGGAGATATCCTGTGTATCGTAGGCCCTACGGGTGCAGGAAAAAGCCGACTCCTTGAGGATATCGGCTGTCTTGCCCAGGGGGATACGCCCACGGGCCGGCGGATTCTGCTGGATCATCAGGTTCCAAGGGATGAACTGCGTTTTTCCCTGGGGAATCGTATGGTAGCCCAGCTTTCGCAGAACATGCATTTCATTATGGATATTTCGGTCCGTGAATTTATCCTCATGCACCGAGAAAGTAGATGCCTGGCTCCTGAGGATACCCTCGTCGAAAGGATCCTTGACCGGGCTAATCAACTGACCGGGGAAGCGATACACGCTGATATGCCGCTGACCCAACTTTCCGGGGGGCAATCCCGCTCACTCATGATTGCCGACACCGCGCTCCTGAGCCCTGCGCCGGTCGTGCTCATTGATGAACTGGAAAACGCCGGCGTTGACCGGCCCAAGGCTTTGGAACTGTTGGCAGGGGAAGATAAGATACTGCTCGTATCCACCCATGATCCGGCGCTGGCTCTTTTGGGAGACCTACGGATCTGCGTCCAGGGAGGAGCGGTACGCAGGATTATCCAGACCACTCAGGCGGAACAGCGCAATCGGGCGTTTCTTTCCACGATTAACCAGCGGTTTATGGACTTGCGGGAAAGGCTCCGGGAGGGGGCTCTCCTGGATTTTGATATGCCCGCCTATTTTGCGGAAGTAACCGCACGAGCGGATAAAACAAGGAGCATAACGCCATGAAAAAAGAGAAGGCACGTGAGGTAATTCCTGATTCCATGCGGGAAGAATTGGATTTTATCGGTCATATCTATTGTCCGGTGAAGGAACGGTTTTCCCAGGCTTATTTGGCATTTGAAAGTCAGTACAACCGCGTCCATGAGCCAAAGCTGCGGGGGCTTGTTCCTTTGGGGAGTTGCGGGATGGATATCTATTACCACATCAGTACCATCCAGACCTGGGAGAAATTTCCCGCGGTTGTAACCGAAGCAGGCTACGGGGACTTTTTTACCGACGCTTTCCTAACAAATCGTGAAAAGCGGGCATGGTTTGCCCCGTGGCCCAGTCCGCAGCCCGTCAATCCTTTGTTTCAGGGCCTCGAGCTTCAGGACCCCTTAGGTATCTTCAGCATCTATGGAGCCATGCCCTATGTCTTTCTCGTGAATCATAAAGGATTAGGGAAGCGGCCTGTTCCCCGACGGATAGCAGACCTAACCGACCCGGTATATGAAGGCATGATAGGATCGGTCTATGCTCCTGAGGATATTACGGAGCTGTTGCTGCTGGAAATTTGGAAGGAACAGGGGGAAGCGGGAATCCGTTCCCTGGCCCATAGTATCGGCCTTGCCGCAGGCACCCGGGAACTCGCGGCTTCTGCCCTGGGAAAACAGGGGAATAGCTATGGGGTGTATATTATGTCCTGGTTTTTTGCCCACGCGGTTCCTAAACGGGATTACCTTGAGATCCTCTGGCCGGATGACGGGGCGCTGTTCAGCCCACTCTACGCGCTGGTAAAGCGGGAAAGAAGCGCATGCCAGAGCGCGTGCGGCGAGTTTCTTTTCAGCCGAGACCTGGGAACGGCCATGGCAGGGGCTTGGTTCACCCACCTCAACCCCGAAGTACACTACCCCCTCCCGCAGGGCGCGCGGTTCCGGTGGGTTGGCTGGGACTATATCTACGAGAAAAATATAAGCCTACGGGTTAGTGAAATTGAGCAGGTATATTATGCTGAACGGGACAAGATACTATCGGATAAACCCCGAATACTCTCTGTTCGCTCATTTTAAAAATCCGTTCATCAAAATACTTTCATAGAGATGATTTATACTCTATTATTAAACCTTTTTCAAGGTATGAAATAAAAAAAAGAAAAATTAAGCTTGTCGAAATGCGTATTTGTATGTATTATGATAAAGTAATGAAGCATGATTCTATAGTATCTACGGTTAATCGTCGTATTAAGCAGGTTCGTGAGACCCTTAAGCTCTCTCAGGTTCAATTTTCACGGGTAATTTCCCTTTCCAGTGGGTATCTTGCAGGAGTGGAAGTGGAAAAACGAAAAGCTAATGACCGAATCATTAAGTTAATTTGTTCCTCCTTTAACGTAAATGATATATGGCTTAAAACAGGGGAAGGAGAGATGTTCAACTTGAACCCTGATGAAGAATGTACCAAACTGGTCAGTCTGTATAAGGAATTGGATCCAAAATTTCAAGACTATATTTTGAAACAGATAGATCTTCTTTTAATTATGCAGGATCAGGATAAAGCGTATAATAGGCGTTGAAGGTACATACGCTGATTGTGCATACTACGATTGTAAAGAAGGAGAGGGCGCTTATCCTACTCCAGAGCAAATCCTTATCCTGTATACCTGAAGCAGGTTTGGGGTAAGGAATTTTTGGGGCGTTGCTTCACAAGTATACCTTGCCAAGTCTTCCCCAAACATGCGTCATACCACTAGATAATCTTCAATTCCGCTAGTATCGTCCGCATCTCATGAGCCAGATATTCTGGGGAAAACAAGCGCAGTCCGTTCATACTATTTTGTCTTTTGACGTTATACGATCCAAGATCCGGTGAGCGGATTTTTTTCAAAATATTCTTTGCATTTTTTAGCGAAGTAAGCTAAAAAACATGAGTTCAATGGAATATGAGAGGTCCCACAATTCGCTCTCTTTCCATCGAACTCACGTTTCCTTAACTATTCTCTTCTTCCGGGCCGTAATATACCGGTGGTGGTACCACCGGTGGAGCCGTAGGTGGTAATACCGGGGCTTGGAATACCGGTTGGGTCTGGGCTGCTGGGGCTACCACCTCAGGGGGCCGAAAGAGTTTGATCCCTTCATCAGGGAAGCCTTTCTTAACCGTCGCCACTGCCCGCTCAATGCCCTGGGCTTCCTCCTCTTCACACCAGATTACCAGGGCGAAGTTTTCTTCAGGCCATATTGCGTCCCCCATACGAGGACCCCGGGAACCAACCCCGAATACGCTGGGATATTTGGTGTAAAACTTGCCAACTCCTGCATGCTGCAAGGCCTCCATGATATTATCTTCTACCGAATGGTTGGCCACGATTTCAATCCGTATCATAATCCTGCTCCTGCTTCCCCGGACAAAGGACGATCCAAGGAAATATCGGTCTTGGCTGATTGCGCAGTCCGCGCTTGTTTCTTGCTTATTCCTGCGGCGATCCGTTCCCGGCGGGCTTCTGCCTTGGCTTGACGATCATCAGAACGCTTATTCATGATCGCATAGATCGTGGGCATGAGGAACAAGGTCATCAAGGTACCGAAGGACAGCCCTCCCAGTACGGTTTTACCGATGGGGGCCACCATTTCTGAGCCTTCCCCGGGGACAAAAGCCATCGGAGCCAAGCCCAGAATGGTCGTGAGGGTAGTCATGAGGATGGGCCGCAGACGATTCCCCGCAGCTTCCACGCAAGCCTGATGCAGGGGAAGCCCCCGTTTACGGAGCAGGTTGGTGTAATCCACCAAGACAATACCGTTATTCACGATAACCCCCAGGAGTACCAAAAGCCCCACCGCGGTAAGGACGTTAAAAGTTGTGCCGGTGATGAGGTAAATTGCCACAATCCCTATCACCGAAAGGGGGATGGTGAAGATGATGATGAAGGGATCCTTAAAGGATTCAAAGAGGCAGGCCATGACCCCAAAGACCAGGAATACGGCCACCACCATGATAAGCACAAACCGGCCCATCATCTGCATCATCTCCGCATTATCCCCGGCATATTCGATGATCACATCATCCTCCGCGGGAATTTCCGCAGTAATTAAATCGCGAACTTGATCTTCCAAGAGGTTTATCTTAGTACCGGGCACAACCCCCGCGGTTACATGGATAACCCTGCTCTGATTCTCCCGGCTGATGGTCATAGGCCCGGTTCCTTCTTTATAAGAGGCGAAATTGGAGAGGGGCACTCGACCGGCTACCTGACTGTTTATGAAGATGTGATCCAGCGCAGGCCGGGTACTCCGATCTGCTTCGGCTAAAAACAGTACCACATCGTAGTCATGCCCTTGGGTCTTGTACCGAGTGGCGGTAATACCGTCTACCGCAGCCTTGATCTCGTTCCCCACCGTATAGGTATTAAGCCCTAGGGCATAGAGCCTATCCCGGTCAATTTCAATTTCGATCTGGGGAAGCCCATCCTTAAGGTCAACCTGAGGTTCCCGGACTTGTGGAAGCCGTTCCTTAAGGAGGGTAACTATTTTTTCTGCAATGGCTTTGCCTTTTACCAAGTCATCGGTTCGTATCACGATATCAACAGGGTTTCCGCTCCCCATGCCCATACCGCCACTGCTAAAAGAAAAGGCCACCCCAGGGAATTCGTTGAAATGGCGGCGCATTTTGGCCTTAATCTCGTCGGCGCTGTCAATGCGTTTATCAAATTCCGGGAGGTTTATCCGTAAGGATCCGGTATTACTACTGCCTCCTCCCATACCCATCATGCCGCCTCCGCCTCCGTTGTTGAGTATCAGCCGTTCATATCCTTGTACTTCCCGCTCTACGATGAGCTGTAGCCGTTGCAATACTGACTCGGTCTCAGGCAAGGGAGACCCCATGGGAAGGGTTACGTTGATGGAAACCGAATCTGCCTCTTGTTCAGGCATGAAGACCCACCCTATCCGGGGGATCATAAAGATGCTCCCTCCCAAAAGGGCCACAAGCAAGAGGATAACCACCACCTTATGCTGCAATACCTTATCAACTGCCCAGCGGTACGCGTCATCAAGCCAATTAAAAAAGCGTTCAAAGGCCCGATCAATCCCCGCAAGGGGACCCCGGAGCGGTTTCTGCTTCCGGGTAACCAGAGGAAGGTAATGACTTGAAAGGACCGGAACAAGCACAATAGCGGTAATGAGAGAAACGGCCAGGGAAATCACCACGGTAAAGGCAAGACCGGCAAACATTTCCCCGGCCATTTCCAACATACCCTGAAAGGCAACCAGGGGGGCAAACACGCAAATGGTAGTGAGGGTAGAGGCGATAATCGCCACGATCATCTCCTGCGCGCCTAAGACTGCGGCAGCCTGGAGCTTGGAACCTTTTTCCCGGTAACGGTAGATGTTTTCCAGAATCACGATGGAATTATCCACCAACATCCCTATCCCCAGCACCAGCCCTGCCATAGTCATCAGATTAAGGGTAAGCCCGGCAAAATACATCATCAGTAAGGTAACAACAATGGATATGGGGATACTGATACCGATGATCAGGGTCGGCTTGATAGATCGGAGGAAGATGAAGAGGATCAGCACTGCAAGGAGCGCCCCAGAAGTTGCGGAAGAAGTAACTTCGTTGAGAGAATTTTCTATTTGGTCGGTGGTATTGAACACCTCGGTAATCTTGATATCCTGCGGAATTTCCCTGGTCATTTTTTCCAGCCGTTCCCGCAAATTCCGGGCGGTCTGCACCGAGTTCTTGCCGCTCTGCTTCTGGACCTGCATCATCACCGCAGGCGTCCCGTTTACAAAAACCGTACTTTCCTCGTCCCGGTATCCGTCTATGACATTGGCCACATCCCGGAGGAACACGGTTCTAGGCTGCTGTATCTCCCCATTTACCAGTCCCCCTCCTTTATAGGAAATCACCGTATTGCGAATCTGTTCCAGGGAGGTATATTCACCTAAAGTAGTAAGAATATAAGAAAGCCCCCCTTCGGTAATGGTTCCTGCGGCAACCTGCATATTCTGAGAAGCCAACATCTGCTGCATCTGGGTTACCGTAAGGCCGTAAGCCTCAAGCCGGGATTGGGGTATTTCTATCCGGATGATCTTTTCCCTGCCTCCGTTCACACTCGCCGTAGCTATCCCTGGAGTCTGTTCGATCCGGGGAATAATGGTATCCTCGGCTAACTCCCGTAGTTCCTCTGGGGAACGGTTTCCGGTAAGCATAAGACCCATGATAGGGATCATCGAAGGATTAAAGCGGAAGATCATCGGACTGTCTGCCTCCGCCGGCATATAGTTCCGTACTCGTTCCAGCGCGTCCCGCACCGAGTTGGATGCGTCCGCTAGATCCGTTCCATAGCTAAACTCCATAATTACCATGCTGGAACCCTTGGATGAGGTGGAATTTAACTCTTCAAGACTTGAAACCCCGGAAAGGGCTGCTTCCAGAACCCGGCTCACCGAACGTTCCACTTCTTCCGGGCCTGCTCCAGGATAGGATGTAACCACCACCAGGTAAGGAGGGTTAATCTCCGGGAGAAGATCGATGGGAAGATTCACCAAGGCAAATAGCCCCAAACCGATAAGCAGCAAAAAGATGATCAAAACCATCGTAGGCCGTGACACTGCTGTTTTTGCAAAACTCATGTTTTTTCCTTAATTAGTCCTTAGTTGGCATCACTTAAAGGCGCAACCCGGTCGATTACATTGATCCGTGCCCCATCCTCAAGGAGGGTTTGGCCCCGGATAATCACCTCTTCGTTTGATGCAAGTCCCTCTTGGATTTCCACCACCCCGTCCACGAGGATCCCCTGAACCACTACTTTTCGGCGGGCTATCCTAAAGGCGGGATCGGTCGGATCCGTCTCTGCGGTAAACACATAGGTTTCCCCGAAACGCTGTACCAGGGCGCTTGCCGGGAGTTTGACGATGTTATTCTTCCGCTCGGTAATGATCTTAACCTTAGCAAACATTCCCGGCTTGAGCTGGGCGTTACGATTCTCCACGTTGATCTTCACCTCCATGGTTCGGGAAGCAGGATCTACCACCGGACTTATCTCGGTAACACTGCCGCGGAACGATTCGCCTGGATACGCGTCCAAAGTAATTTCACAGGGCTGTCGCAGGACAATTTTAGAAATGAACCGTTCTGCGACATAGACTCGCAACTCCAGGGCGCTCCCTCCAGAGATCCGGGCAAGGGGTACGCTCTGACTTATGGTCATCCCCATCTGGGCAGGCAGGGCCACGATGGTTCCGGCAATGGGTGCCCGGGCTACTCCGGGAATATAGTCCATACCTGGCCGGGAGGGGTCAACCTCGGCTATGGCCTGGTTTCGAGAAACCCGCTGGCCAATGGAAACGTAGATCCGGGAGATCTTACCGGCTACATCCGAAAAGGTATCCACTGTGGTACCGGAGACGATGTCTCCGGAAAGGGCCAGGTAATCCTGGATTTGGCCTTGAACCGCCAGCATCGTATTCACCGCAAAGATCGGCACTTCCGGGGCATCCGCAGGCCCAGCCTTGGCCTTATCGGTCCCGATTCGATCACAGCCGGTAATGGTAAGTACCGTACCCATTATTAAGAGAAGAAAAAACGGCTTTATGATGAGAGGCTTCATTTGGTGTTCTCCATTGTATTTCCTGAAGATGAGTTACCTCGCGTATTACTCATGGTCCCGAAGGGCGCACCAATGGCGTATTCAAGATCGATGAGACTCTTGAGGTAATTAAACTGTTGCTCCAATACCCCGAGTCGGGCCTTCCGCAGTTCCAGTTCCGCGTTTTGTACTTCCAAAAGATCATTGAGCCCGGCTCGGTAGGCTTGTTCGGTTAAGCGATAACTCCGCTCCGCCATATCCACGGTGAGCCGCTGGGCCTCTACGGTCACCCGGGTCTGTTCCAAGGATAAAATCGTATTGTAGATTTCCACCTCAGTTCCCCGGATGGCCTGGGCGAGCTTAATGTTGAGATCCGAAAGGGTGTCGTCAATGTCCTTGAGACCCTGGGCCTCGGTACTAAAGGGCAAAAGCCCGTTCAACCGAAAGCCCAGGGTAAGGCGGAACATCCCGGATTGCTGTTTCCAGCCATCTTCCATAAACCAGGAATCCTTCCAGGGGTCCCCCTGAAAGGTAGGGTCCGCGTTCCAGCTCAAAGAGAGGGTCGGGGTATAAATCTGATAAAAGGTTCTTTTTCGGGCACTTTCCAGGCTCAAAATGCTCTGCCGCAGTTCTTGAATCTCTGGTTTTCCACTGGCGGCCCGGGAAATCAGGTCTGCCACATCCAAAGGAATAAATGCCGTATCGTCTACCAGGGGAATGAGCGCAAACTGGGTATTGTAGGGAAGCCCCAGGGTCATGGCAAATTGGGCCATGCTCACTTTAAGGCCGTTCTCCGCCTGATCAATGGTTGGTTTCATGTTTTCCATAGTAACCTGAGCCTGGAGCAAGGTCAGTTCCGGAGCCAGCCCTGCCCGGTAATTGGCCCGGGCCATTTCTACCCGCCGTTCTGCAGCCGCGAAATTTTCCTTTAAAAGGGTAATGTTCTCTTGGACCAGCAGCATCTGGTAGTAGGATTTCCGGACATCCCGTTCAAGCTGTGCCTTGGCCTTTTCGTAGCTAATGAGACCGCTCTCGTATTCTAACTGTAAGTTCCGCATTCCCTCAAAGAGGGCGAAATTGAGGTTCAAGGCAATCTGGAGGGAACCGGCAACATGCCATTGAGGAATAGGAACCGGCGAAAGAGGTGAAACCGTGGAAGCCACATTACTCCGCATTAAACTCCCTCCAATCTCCACGGTTGGGATAAACACGTTCCAGGCAGTATCGACTTTACGCTTCTTGGTCGTCGTACTAACCCGGGATGACTCAAGGCCCAGGTTGCTTTGGATAGCCAAGTCCACTGCTTCCTTGGGGGAAATGGTACGGACTTCCTGGCTAAACAGGGGAACGCTCCAAAGGAAGCATACTGCAAGGATAACTGCCGGGATTGGGGGACCTTGGTTCCGCAATCCGGCGCCGGATGACCGGTTCGTGTCCGAAAACACATCCCGGCCATAAAGACTTTGGATCATACTAAGACTCCTTCGTTCTTGACTGGAACAAACGTGTTTAAGCACCGAATGTTTCCGGCCAACCATGCTATTGAGGCCCGCATACCGCGCGGCCTATTACGGCTTCTTGCCGTTTATCTCTATATCGTTGAGTATACTGTATCTTCTTCATAGAACACCATCCCCTCCTATATGCGGGGGGGGGGGGGGGGGGGGGGGTGTTTAAAAAACAAAAGAAAAAAAAGCAAAAAAAAATCCATAAGCAAGTTTTGGTAAAAGCAGAAAAAGAACCCCCCCGGGTGGG
>JAISBK010000145.1 GCA_031266255.1 Treponema sp. | reverse complement strand
TAAATCGTCCCTTCCCGCCATGACATTTCCGCCCCTCAAATTGTACGTCCCGCTTCCGGAATTGCTGGTCCGGTATTATCACTTCCACCCCCTCCTTGTCCAGCTCTATATGTTGCGCTATCAATTTTTCCATCCGCTTTTCCCAGTCTTCTTTCTTCTTGCCCAGTTCGTCTATCGTTCCAGACCATTCATTGTAAACATCCGGAGCGTTATGCGATTATAGGGCATTGACATAATCTTTAGAAAATGTTAAAATACTTATATTTTATCGACGATATACTTAAACGGAGAATTTTTATGGCAAATGGAACAAGTTTAACAATAAACAAAAAAAGCATAGCGGTGCTTTTTAGAGATATTAAAAATCATAAATATATAATTCCAGACTATCAACGGCCCTACGCATGGGGTTTGGATCATTGTGAAGCAATGTGGAACGATATTGTGGATAATTCTGAATCACCTAATGAATATTTTTTTGGAACAATTGTTACGTTTAAGAACAGCAAGGATAATCTTGAAGTTATTGATGGCCAGCAAAGATTGACTTCATTTTTTCTTTTATTGAGAGCCTTGTATAAAAAACTTGAAAATTCAGATCAAAATTCTAGAAATGTAATTGGATTAAAAAATCAAATAGCTCCATGTATCTGGGATACAGATGAGATTACCCAGGAGATAACAGATTACTCGTTGATTCATATAGAGTCAAAAGTAGCCACTGAATCAGAAATAGAAATATTTCACAAAATTCTTAAAACTGGTGATTATGATGAAGAAGCACGGGATAAGTACTCTACAAACTATAGGTATTTCACGGAGCAAAGTGATGAATATGCCAAGAATTTTCCAATGAAATGGGAAAAATTATGTATATTCATTTTGAATAGATGTATTGTTCTTCCGATTGAATGTGATGCCGAAGATACTGCATTAACTATATTCTCAACATTGAATGATAGGGGAGAGCCACTTTCAGATTCTGATATATTTAAAGCGAAAATGTACCGAAGCTATAAAACAAAAAAGGAACAACAGATTTTTACAAAAACTTGGAACGAATTGACAGAAACAAGTAACGTGGTCGGAATAGGTGTCGATGGGATATTTAGATATTATATGCATGTTATACGCGCACGAGAGAATAATAATAAACGTGAAATAGGTTTGAGAAGGTTTTATGCCGATAGGCAATATGCATATCTCAAAACAAAAAATATCCTACAGGAGTTAATAAGTCTTGCCAATTTCTGGTGGTATGTCGTTTACCGGGAAGATTCAAGCTCTGAAGGATATATCATCCCAGAAGAAGCTATGAAATGGTTGCATTGTCTGACCTGCTATCCAAATGAATATTGGAAATATCCAGTCAACGTTTTCTTTTTGAAGAATAATAGCAGCAAAGATTTTAGCGTAAATCTTTGCAGTTTACTCAAAAAAGAGATTGCTTTTCTTTTTGGAAAGTTTATTATTACGCCTACAATTAATGCAATTCGCGATGATATCTATAATGCCTATATTTCGATAGATAAAAAGAATGATCCAAAATTTAAACCTGACTTTACAATTGATAACGTAAACCAAAGATTACAAGAATATACATCTCCAAGATTAGCTAAGGCACTATTGCTCTTGGATGCGTATTTAAATAAAAAACAAAAATCGCTTATTATTGAAAATTTTCAGATTGAGCATATATTCCCCAAGAAATGGCAAAATACAAACTATAATGGTTTGAACGAAGAAGAAGCAGAAGAATATTTTGAATTGTACGGTAATAAAGTTGTATTTGAACAAAAATTAAATATTCAGGCTGGTAACGGTTATTTTGGTAAGAAGAAAGAAAAGTATGAAAAGTCAGAAATTGCAAATGTTATAGAGTTAAGCAAGTTAAAACAAAATGATTGGGTTAAAAGCGATATTGAAAAAAGAGAAAACCGTTTTTGTCATACAATTATTGATTTTATAAAAAATGAACTGTTTGATTAAAATACGTAAATGCCCTACATTGCCTAACGAGACGGTCGAATTAATCTGTTTTAAGGTGCTTGGGGCACTATACATTATACCAGATTCGGGTATTGCAACGCTAACCCTGGCTCTGAAAAGATAGAGAAAAATAGGTTCCCCAAAACCTACTTCTTGTGCCGCCTATCCAACTCGTCCAGTACTTCTGCAACCGTAACCCCTTCTCGAGTCATAAGCGCAGTGGTGAAAAAAACCAGATCCGCTGCTTCCCAAACCACCTCCGCATGGGTTTTGGCAGTACAAACCTCTTCGGCCTCCTCAAGGATCTTCTCCCGCACCAGGGTGTCGTCTAACGTGGCGGTGTACGAACCAGCAGAAGGATTACGGAACCGGTCTGCAATAATGGCTTGCAGATATTCCCAGGTGTAGCGCCGGCCGGTCTCAAAACAGGAGTAGTCTCCGGTATGACAAACCGGCCCTGCAGGTTCCACCACGGCAAGTAATGCGTCCCGGTCGCAATCAGCACGAAGCCTACGCAAGGTAAGGGTATTGCCGGAGTGTTCTCCTTTCATCCAAAGGCTATTCTGGGTACGGCTATGGAAACAGAGCTTGCCCCGGATAAAAGATTCTGCCACGGCCTGCTGGTCGGCAAAACCGGTCATCAGCACTTGGCCATCCGAAGACTGAGCGATGAGCGGAAGCAATGCCTGCTGGGGAGGGGATGCTGAAGAAGAACCTTTTTTCCAGTTGAGGGAACGGATAAACGCCTCCCCCAAATCAATGTTCCCGGTGTAAAGGGCCATGCCGAGCTGCACATCGCAGTCCAAAGCAGCCAAGGCTTCGATTTCTTCCAGGGTGGAAACACCGCCGGCCACGGTAAGACGGCAGAAAATCGCCTCCCGCAGACGCCGCACCCCTGCCAGGTCAATACCGTTCATGGTTCCTTCCCTATCCACACAGGTAAAGAGTAGCTCCCCGGCAAAGGATTCCACCGCTTGAGCTGTTTCAATAAGGGGAAGCCCAGTAGGGGTTTTCCAGCCATTTACCACGATTTCATAGTCCCCGGTTTCATGTTTCCGGGCATCGACCGCTATGATAATCCGTTCCCGGCCAATCTGGGTTACCAATGCCTGCAGCAAATCGGTATTCAGGGTGAACTCTTCTCCGGCCTTAAGGGGATCCCGAAATGCCTGAGAACCGATGATGAGCTTCTGAGCGCCAAGGCTCACCAGTTCCCGGGCCTGTTCAACCGTTTTAATACCTCCTCCCATACGACAGGCCGCCTTACGAAGCAGGGGCTTTATGATCGGGAGATTGGAACCAAGGCCCATCGCCGCATCCAGGTCAATCACCGCCACTTCTCCGTAACGGTCAAAGGTCTCCGCGAGTTCAACCCCATCGTCCCGCTGTAAAACCAGATCCCTTCCTTGTCTGAGCTGGACCACCTTACCGTTCTGTATATCTATAGACGCAATTACCATCTGACACACACTCCTTTTGATGCAACATAGCGCTTGATTTCCGGGATGGTCACCTTCCCGAAATGCAGCAGGGAAGCCACCAGGGCCGCATCCGCATTACCCCCGTCTTCACTTCCTTGATCCGGAGGCAGGAGCACCTGGGCAATGTGCTCCAAGGTCCCCGCTCCCCCAGAGGCAATCACCGGCACCGGCACTGCCTCAAGGATCGTCCTCGTGAGGAGGAGGTCATACCCTGCACCGGTACCATCCGCGTCAATCGAATTGAGGAGGATCTCTCCAGCGCCGAGTTTCACTGCTTGGACTGCCCAGGCTACCGCGTCTATACCGGTATCGGTTCTGCCCCCATGGGAAAACGCATGCCACCGGGGTTTTCCCCTGGAGTCATCTCCCACCCGTTTGGCATCAATCGACAGAACCACGCATTGGCTCCCATAAACCTTAGCCATTTCACTGATGAGACCGGGGTTTTGTAAGGCCGAGGTACAAACCGAGACCTTATCTGCTCCCGCGTGCATGGCCTCTTGCATATCTTCAACTCGCCGAATCCCTCCACCGACGCACAGGGGGATGAACACTTCCGCTGCAACCTGGCGGACAAGGTCCAAGAGGGTTGCCCGGCTTTTATAAGAAGCCCCGATGTCCAGGAAACTCAACTCGTCTGCTCCTTCTTGGTTGTAGAGCCGGGCCAGTTCCACCGGATCTCCTGCGTCTTGTATACCCTGGAATTTGACCCCTTTCACTACCCGGCCATCGTCCACATCAAGGCATGGGATAATTCGCTTCGCCTGCATCGTATCTCCTTTAAGCCCCTGCCCAATGCTCCAGGAATTTCAAGCCCAAGACGCCGGATTTCTCTGGGTGAAACTGTACCGCGGCCAAAGCCCCTCGTTCTATTGCAGCACAATACGTGAGCTCGTACACTGCCTCCGCAACGGTAAACCGAGACCCTTCAGGATCCGCATAATACGAATGAATATAGTAGAAAAAGGCAGGTTCCGGCAGCCCTTGGAAAAGCCTGGAACCAGCGTGCACAAAAGAAGTGCTGTTCCATCCGATCTGAGGAACCTTTCGTCCGGGAAACCGCCGTACCTGACCGGGGATCACCTGTAAACCCGGCCGAATCTTGCCATTCACCGGGGGCGCTTCTTCAGATGAATCAAAGAGGATCTGCAAACCGATACATATTCCCAAGAAAGGTTTATCAGCCGCAATCCATTCCTGCAAAGCCTGCGCATAACCGGATTGTTCCAGGGATTCCATAGCAGCAGTAAAATGGCCGTCTCCTGGAAAGATGATCCGCTCAAAAGGGGAAACCGCCGGGGAGAGTTCATCCGGACCTGCAGCAAAGCGGGCGGTCAGCCCAAGCCGCGCCAATGCGTTCATCACCGAGCCTAAGTTCCCCGCGCCGTAATTCACCACGCCAATCATACCAAGACCCCTTTGGTAGAGGGCACCAGGTCAGGAGAACGGGAATCCCGGCTTACCGCGTCTTGGAGGGAACGGGCAGCAGCTTTGAACAGGGCTTCGATCTTGTGATGATCGCTTCGCCCCCGGAGGATGTCCAGATGTATTGCTGCGGATGCCCCTTGGACAAAGCCCTGCCAGAAATCCTCAACCGTATCGGTCTGAAAGGAGTAGCCGCCAGAAACCAGGGGGATTCCTGAAAGCTGGGCATCAAACACCAGGAAGGGTCGCCCTGAAAGATCTACCGCTGCCCTGGCCAGGGTTTCATCCATAGGGAGAAGACAACTACCGGTTCGCCGGATCCCCCGCTTCTCTCCCAGGGCCTGAGTGAAACAGCGGCCCAGCACAATACCCGTATCCTCCACCAAATGGTGCTGATCCACCGGCAGGTCCCCTGATGCTTGAACCTGGAGGTCAAAAAGCCCATGCCGGGCAAACGTGGTAAGCAGATGCTTCATAAAGCCAATGGGATAGTCCACACGTAGCTCCCCGGATCCATCCAGGTTGATCTTTATGTAAATGTCGGTCTCTTGGGTGGTGCGTCTTATTTCCGCAATTCTATCCATAGTTTCATCTCCCCTCTTACGGTACCACTTTCCGCAGATCGTATTCCACGATATCGGTGGCTCCCAGCTTCTTCAACCGGGGAATCATCCCGGGGACCTCACTTTTCTTAACCGCAATTTTTACCGCGTACCCCGCCTCCCCATAGAGCGGGGCCACCGTAGGGCTCCGCATACTAGGAAGCCCGGTAACCAGCGCGGCAAACTGAGCCTTACTCACATTCATCTCCAGCATAACCCGGTCCCTGCCGTCCAAGACCGCCTTAAACAGCATGGCCAGCTCCTCAATATGGTTCCGTTTTACCTCATCAGCCATTGCTGCGGTAGAGGCCACGAAACGTGTGGATGATTCCAGTATCGTGCCGATGATCCGTAAGCCGTTATCCTTGAGCGTTCGACCCGAGGCGGTGTTGTCGATGATCATGTCCGCATCATCAGGGGGGAAGACCTCGGTGGCGCCGTAGGTACGGAGGATTCGGTATTGGAAACCTGACGCGCGAAGCCAGGTCTCCGCAATACACACATATTCGGTGGCCACCCTGAGCCGCTTGGATTTGAGCGCAGACTCGTCAAGGTTTGCAGGAACCGCGGCCACAATACGAACCTGGTCAAACCCCAGGTCCATGACCTCCTGCACTGCGGCCCCGCTTTCTCGGATCCAGTCCAAGCCGGTAAATCCCGCATCATGGCTCCCCAATTCCAAGAGTTCCCCCACATTTTGGGGCTTCATAAGTTTCCCGGCCAGCCACTCCGCAGGAAGCAAGGGTCGATAGGTGCGGTCGGTAAGGCTTATGGGAAACCCTGCTTCAGCGAAAAGCCCTGCCACCTTATCAAAAATACGCCCTTTAGGTATCAAGATACGCAGTTTATCCATGATTACGTTAAAAACTCCCCAAAAAACCGTGGACTCGTCCACGGCACAGGGGCATTACGGCTACTGCCGGACTCTCCTGAGTATGGATGATGTTGGTGAAGTATCTGAATCCGATACATGGATTTTAATTTAAAAGGATGCTGAAAAAGAGTCAAGCCTCCCAAAACTCAGCTATTGTCGGGGCTTTATAAGTTTCCCGGCCTGCCACTCCGCAGGAAGCAAGAACCGATAGGTCTGGTTGGTAAGGCTTATGGGGAACCCTGCCTTAGCGAAAAGCTCTGCCATTTTATCAAAAA
>JAISBK010000048.1 GCA_031266255.1 Treponema sp. | reverse complement strand
ACTTCCTCTGGTCTACAGGATAAGCCACGCAGCAGGATTTCGTAAATAGCGGTTTCCGGTTTAATGGAACCGGTTTCACAGGAAAAAATCCCCAGATGGGGAAGACGGAAAACCGGCAGGTTTTCCCGTGCCCAGTCCAGAAACTCATGGGGCATGTTGGACAGGATCCCCAAGGTGTATCCTGCGGCCTTGATATCCTCCATGAGCATAACGGTATCGGGGTTGATCCGCTGCCAACTGCCTAAATCTATCTGAACCAGTTGTTCCAACGTTGCATCATCTACCGAAGGTCCCAGCATGGTTCGGTAATAGTCTTTGCCGTTTAGGATGCCCCGGTCATATTCTCCACGATAAGCCCATACCAGGGTATCCATGGTCTTTACGTCAATGCCCGCAACCGAGGCCAACTCGTCCATAATCCCCGGATCAGGCGGAAAGGATATCACCTTCCCAAAATCAAATACCACTGCCCGGGGAACAGCGGTATTTTTTTCTTGGTACCTTTTTTGTACTTTTCCTAACATCACGGTTTATTCTAGCGGTTCCCTACCCCATTGGGCAAGCTCTGCATCCCCTGTAGTTCATGGGTCGCACACGGTCCTTCCCTGATGTTCTAATTCTAGCATCCGCGGAGGTCTGTCGCACAGTTCAGGCGGGCCAAAGTACTGGATTCCCCCGGGAAAGAGGAAACTGGTGGTACAGGCCCAGGTATCCCGAGCCGCGGCAAATACCTTAAAGGGAGTGGATTCCAGGTCAACGAGGGCCTTCTGAATCACCGGCTTCTGAGAACCATGGCGTTGTTCCAGGTGCATCATCATGGTAAGCGGGACCCCTCCAGGAATCCAGTCTTCTGCAGGCGCGGTGAGGTTTCTCACGCAGGATATATACCCGGTCAACCCTGATGCAATGAGTACAAAGGCGTTCAGTCCCAGGGAATACCCGTAATTCGCATCGAAATTACTGGGAAAAGCCGCGCGGCCTTCATACCCAAAGAAGTGTCCCAGGGCACTGAATTTTCCTGTATAGAGACCCTGCTGTCTTAAACGGGCAAGCCTTTTTTCTACCATTCCTATGAGGAGCTTCTCGGTTTCGATCCGGGAAACCTGGACATTGCCATGAGGGTCCCGATCCATGAGCAACTCCCGGGCAATATCCGGGGGAAGACTCCTTAAGAGTTCCTGGGCAGTCGGGGAAAGCTTGGTGCTCAAGAAATCAAGGTGATCCGTTACCTGGGGAAGGTCTGTCAATGCTGCTGCATAGGCGGCTATGGTATCGTTAAGTTCAAGGATGAGCTGCTTCATTTCCGGGATGAATTCCACCAGTCCTTCGGGGATGAGCACCACGCCAAAGGTTTCTTGGTTTGCTGCCCGCTTCACCACAGAAGCGCAGATCTGATCTACCACCTGACTCAACGACCATTTTTTTGCCGCGACTTCCTCAGAGATGAAACACACATTGGGCTGGGTCTTGAGCGCACATTCCAGGGCGATGTGACTGGCAGAACGGCCCATGAGTTTGATGAAATGCCAGTATTTTTTCGCACTATTTGCATCCCGTTCGATATTGCCGATGAGTTCACTGTAGGTTTTTACCGCAGTATCAAACCCAAAGGAGGCTTCGATGTATTCGTTCTTGAGGTCTCCATCAATCGTTTTTGGACACCCAATGACCTGTATCGGTGAATGGTGATCCAGAAAATACTCAGCTAAAAGCGCGGCATTCGTGTTGGAATCATCCCCGCCGATGATGAGCACCGCATTCAGGTTGAGTCTTTGGGCGGTTTCAAGGGATGCGGCAAACTGTTCCGGGGTTTCTATCTTGGTCCGGCCTGAGCCTATCATATCAAAGCCCCCGGTATTCCGGTATGCATCAATAACGGCATCGGTCAGTTCCCAGGTCTTGTTCTCAATGAGTCCACTGGGGCCGCCAAGAAAGCCATAGAGCCGCGACCGGGGGTTTCCCCGTTTGAGACCATCATACAATCCTGCAATTACATTATGACCGCCAGGAGCCTGTCCTCCCGAAAGGATAACCCCCAGGTTTAATTCCCGGCTCATGGTTTTATGAGGTTCCCCCGAGCCGCTTACCACCTGTACCAGGGGTCTGCCGTAGGTGTGTTTGAATAGCGCTTTCAGATCTGCCTGATCCGCGATAGATGCGGTAGGAGCGCCTTGAGAAAGCGCGATTGTAGTAAGTTCCTGGGATAAAACCCTGGGAAATTTGGGTTGGTACCTGTAACGAGCTTGTTGCAGGGCGGATATTTCCATACCGGTATCTCCTTAAAATACCATAAAGGGACCTCCGAACCTCCGATTGAGCTCGGCGCGTGGATGATAAAGAAGGTCCGCTTATAGGGGAATCGCTTAAACGTGACTATGGTTCACTATTGCAACGACTTTTTATTAATACTACTCGAAAGACCATGCATAACACAATAGATACTGAAGGTTGTTTCCATTTGACCCGAATCAATAGGACCTACCAGCTCTTTCTTGCCACTTTTTTAAGTGTTTCAGATATATGCCGGTTTTAATTGAACGCCGCACCCGGGGATCTTGTTTGAATGTAGTCAGGGTATTCTGGTAAATGGTCTGTAGTTTTACCGCTGACGTATCAATGCTCCATCCTTGGGCATAGCGTTTTGCTTCCGCTACTTTGCGCTTATAGAGGATAGGATCTTCCAGCAAATCAAAGACCCGCTGCATAAACTCCTGGGAATCGTTTTTGACCATAAAACCACCGTTATCGCCATTCATCACCATGAGGGTCCCCATAGCCCCAATGGCTACCACGGGAATGCCGGATAGCATGGCTTCGATGGTGACGAGGCCCTGGGTTTCGGTCAACGAGGGAAACACAAAGATATCAGATACCTGGTAGGTCAGGGCTAAATCTTCCCGATCAAGATAGCCGGTAAAGATGCAATGCTCCATAATCCCCAAGTGTGCACATTCCTCCTGATAGTAATACAGATCAGGCCCATTACCGACCAATAAAAAGACCGTCTCAGGATGCTTTGCGATAATCTTGGGGGCAAGGCTCAGCAAGAAATCAAGATTTTTTTCCTTGGCAATACGGCCGGCAAACAAAAGGATGCGTTTGTGAGCAAGCTGCGGGTACTTTTGGATGAGCAGTTCCCGAAAGCAGGCAACTTCCCTGGCATCGGGGTTAAATAACTGGGCCTCTATACCGGTGGGCAACAAGTAACAGGTCTTTTTTATCCGGTATTTCTTAATCAGTTCCTGAATCTGCACCGAGGGAACAATGACTACCTGGGCCCGTTTGACTATGTTTTTACTAAGCCCCCGTATAATGAAGCGCAACAAAAATGTGGGAATCAAGGGGATATAATTCACCACATAATCTTCCCAGAGAGTGTGAAAGGTATACACCACCGGCAAGGTATGCAGCCAAGCATATTGAAACCCAAACTCGGCAATCACAAATTCCGTATTGATATGCATGATATCAGGATTAAACTGTTCGATCTGCTTGGATACCCAGAACCACTTATGAAATTTTGCCATCCGGTCTTCTTTTGAAATAATCACGGGCATGGAAGGTACCCGAATCACCAGGGGCTCCTTTTTATCATGAGTATGCTTGTTCTCGTCTATGGATAGACGGCCAACCACCGATGACTCAGGATAAAAAGGACAAATAACCATCACCTCATGCCCCAACCGTATGAGAGCACGGGAAAAAGATTCCACCGAAACCGTTACTCCATTCACCCGGGGCCAATATGCATCAGTAAACATCGCTATTTTCATCTTTATTTATCGTTTTCCTATACTCACTATACCCTAAAGACAGGATCCATTAAAGACCACCCTGTTTATAGAAGAGACCTCAAAGGCTATGTGGCGAAAAATACGAACCTCTTGTACCGGTTACACCTCGAACACGGGATAGACCGCGTTCGAGGTGTTTAGCAAGACCTTTCTTTATTTAGAATTTAGAAAAAATTAGAACAATGAAAGCGCTACGATGTGGGCGGCGTTTAAGCCGTAGTGATCCATGAGGTACTCCTGGGGGCCTACAGAGCCGAATTGGTCCTGAACCCCCAGTTTGCGCATCTTTACCAGAATCCCACTTTCCCATAAAGCAGATCCCACCGCATCCCCCAGACCACCAATGATGTTGTGGTTCTCTGCGGTCAGAATTCGTCCGGTTTCCTGGGCGCAGCGGATGAGCAGTTCTTTATCCAGCGGTTTAACCGTGAACATGTCCACCACCTGGGCGTTGATCCCCTGTTTCTGCAGAACCTGGGCAGCTTTCATGGCCTCTCCAACCATAAGTCCACAGGCTATGATCGTCAGATCCCTCCCTTCACGCAGCACTTCCCCTTTGCCAATGGTGAACTCATGTTCCGCACTATATACCTTCTGATAGGCTTTGCGGGTTGTTCTGAAATAGGTAAGCCCAGGTTTGTCCTTGGTCAGCCACATCAGCTTTTCCAACATGACTCCATCGCTGATTTCAATGACCGTACTCTCTGGTACCGCCCGCATCAGCGCCATGTCTTCAAAGGGCATGTGCGTACCACCGTTAAAGGCCGCAGTTACCCCCGGATCAGAGCCAAACACCCGAACACTGTTTCCCGCATACCCCACAGACAGAAAAACCTGATCGTAACAACGTCGAGACGCAAATGGGCCAAAGGTATGCACATACGGCTTCTTGCCTCCCGCAGAAAGTCCCGCAGCAATACCCATCATATTGGCTTCACTGATACCACAGTTAATCACCTGACCCTTATTACGCTTCCATAAGCCGTAGGTTCCAAAGGAATTCATCAGATCCGCATCCAGGTACACCACATCCGGGTCTTCATTACATAAGGCCTCCATCACCCGGCCAAAGATGTTCTTGTACACTTCCGTATCCATGCTGCCGTCGTATACTATCATGGGAGTGCTCCTTTCAGGGCCGCAACTGCTTGTTCCATAGCGGCTATCGCCTTTGTCTGTAATTCACCCTCAAACACGATGTGATGATTGAGGGCTATGTCAGCTACCAGGGGAACCCCTGCACCTTTGACGGTGTTAAGCACGATACACCAGGGTTTGGCAGTTTCTTGATGGGCTACTTCAAGTGCCTGGGCCACGGCCCCTACCTCGTTTCCGTTCACCGATGCAGTAGCCCAGCCAAACGCCTTGAACTTTGCCTCCAGATCCCCTAAGTCAAGGATTTCCTCGGTTGTACCATCAAGCTGCTTGTGGTTGTAATCCACAAGCCACGTCAAGTTCGTCAGTTTGTGCTGCGGAGCAAAGAGCGCCCCTTCCCAGGTCTGCCCTTCATTCAGTTCTCCGTCCCCCGTAATAAGATAGGTACGACTGGACATACCGTTCATACGCTGGGCCAGGGCAAGCCCGATAGCGGTGGAGACCCCCTGTCCGAGAGAACCGGTGGTCATATCAATGCCAGGGGTAAGCTTCCTATCACAGTGGCTGGGAAGCCTTGTCCCCGGCTGGTTTAAGGTCGAAAGCCAGTCCAAAGGAAAGTAACCCTTGAGGGCCAGGGCCGCATAGAGTGCAGGTCCCGCATGACCTTTGGACATCACTAGTTTGTCCCGATCCGGCCATTGAGGATCTTGGGGATCGATCCGCATAAGCCCCCCATATAAGACCGCCAGGGCATCCACAATACTCAAGGCCCCTCCCAGATGGCCGAATCCCCGAGCTCCCACCCCTTTGAGGGTTTCCAAGCGGATCTGTGCGGCAAAGTAGGCCAACTGCTTGAGCCTAGCTTGATCCAGAATGCTCATTTCCAGGTACCTAAACGGAGGTATTTATTGGTTGCTGCAGTCCCTGATGCCGAATCCTGCTGCATACTCAAAGCTGCACGAATCGCATCCATAGTCTCCGGGATGGTAACCGATTCCTGGGGTATGTTGATGGCGTACATGATCTGATCCCCGCTTTCTACGATGCCGTCTTCCCAGAGTCCGATTTCATACATATCTCCCCGGGGGTTTCCCAGATCTCGGGCATACCTGAAGAAGGAGGCATTTCCGAGAAATCCATCCTCAATCCGCACCACCCGAATCCGGTCATGGGTCTTAAAGGCTGCTAGGGCCATGTCCTTGCTTATTTTTCCCTGCTTGCCGTGGGCTACCACGGTTATGATATGCCCGTGGGTTACCGGGGTGTGTACCAAGATGCCGGTGGCCTCCACATGGGGCATGATGGTCATAAGATCGAGGGCCTGATGAGAAGGGGCCTTGTCCATCTGCAAGGCATTGGTTAATCCCCGGTGATAGTCCCCAGGATCCGCTACCCGCCGGATGATGGTAATGGCAACCCGGTCAACCCCGTACATACGATCCAGGCAATCCACCGAACGAATCAGACCCGTGGTATTACAACTGGTGAGCTTGAGGTACTTGGCTCCCAAGCCCTTTTCATAGTTGGCATATCCGTGAAAAAATACATCTGCCACCGAGTTCTTTTCCCCCCCTTGGAAAATCGCCCGAATACCTGCTTGTTCATACCGTTCCTTGTTTTTAGCTCCCACCCCTCCAGGGGAGGAATCAAGCATGATGTCTACCTTCCCGATAAGATCTGCAAAACTACCCTTCACCGGAATACCCGCAGCATCAAACGCAGCTTTGTTTGCCCCTTCCACTAAATACAGGTCATAGGGCATCCCCCGTTCCTTGAGTGCCCGGATGGAAAGCGTGGGAGCCAGATCCGCAATACCCACCAATTGCATGTCCTTTTGTAACGCCACCCCATCAGCCAAACGCTGACCGATTACCCCGTAACCTGCTACACCTACTTTAACCATTATGTTTCTCCTTAACGTTTAAATGTGAACCATATCTTAAGGCCTTGACCACCGGCAATTCTTCCCCGGTAAGGAAGCGGATAAGCGCCCCTCCCCCGGTACAGATATACGAGATGAGCTTGGTTTTACCGTATTTTTTGGTTGCCGTAATACTGTCTCCTCCACCGATAACCGTATAGCCCGGGGTTTCTCCCAAGGCATCCCAGACCAACTGAGTACCTTTTTCGGTCAGTGCCTCTTCAAAAACCCCCATAGGCCCGTTGACAAAGATGGTCTTAGCCGCTTTGATCCGGTCCTGATACACCTGCGCAGTCTGGGTGCCAATATCCAAAATCAAAAAATCCGGAGGTATGGTTCCCAGGGTATATTCGATCCGCTTTCCCTCACACACTCCTGCAACATCCCCAGGCATCACGATCTGATCCCGGTACCGGGCTACCAAGGCTTTTCCTGTTTCCACCAAAGGTTCGTAACCTGCTTTCTTGATAAACTTTTGGGTAGGTTCCCCAATAGCGTTACCCGCGGCCCACAAGAGCACTTCTCCGACCAAGCCTCCGGTTAAAACCGTATCTGCGATTCCTCCGCCTAACACGGTACTCATCATCAGAAAGGCGTCGTTTATCTTGGAGCCTCCCAGTACAAACACACAAGGCCGTTCCGGTTTTTCCATCAAAGCGGAAATAACACAGAATTCCGCTTCAAAGAGGCGTCCCATAGCGCTGGGGAGGACCTGTTCGAATCCGCAAAGACTGGGCTGATCCCGATGGGCTGCGGCAAAAGCGTCGCAGACGTACAGATCCGCCAGAGGCGCCAGCTTCTGCACCAACAAGGTCTTTGCCTGGGCTGCGGGGGAAAGCTGGAGTTTCATTTCAAAGAGCGTTTGTTCTTCCGCCACAAAACGGACATTGTCCAAGAGCAACAAGTCCCCTGGCTTGAGTGCCTGGATAGCTTCCCGTGCCGCAGGGCCACAGACATCATCAATAAAGCGAACCTGCCTGCCTAAAAAGCCGGACAAGACCTTGGCATGGGGAGCAGTGGTGTAAAAATTCTGGTATTCAATGTCGCTCCCCTGATGGGCCAAGAGGACCACCTTTGCCCCTTTATCGCTCAATTCTCTGAGGGTTGGGGTACACGCCTCTATCCTGGTGGTATCCTTGAGGGTTCCTGTGACCTGGTCTACCGGTTGATTGATATCAATGCGGCACAGTACGGTTTTACCCTGCACATCCATATCGTCTAAGGTCTTAATCCCAAATTTCATACCTGTTCCTTCACAAACCAAACCTGCATTACCGGCTAGATACCGGCTTTTTCCTTAATATACTTTCGTGCTTTGATTGCGTATTCCAGAGGGTTCGCCTGGGCAGGGTCTTGTTCCGCCTCCACCACCCACCAGCCGGTATAAGAGGCTTCCTTGAGGGCCTTGAAAATCGGGACAAAATCCACTGCGCCATCCCCTGGTACGGTAAAGACCCCTGCCTTCACCGCCTTGAGGAACGACCATTTTTCGGCGATAGCCTGGTTCCGCAGGGCAGGACGCAGATCTTTGAGGTGTACATGACGAATCCGGTGTATCCACTTGGCCAGTACCTCCAGGTGATCCTCTCCTGAGAACACCAGATGCCCGGTATCGTAGAGAAGTCCTACCAGGTTGGGATCGGTATTTTCCATAAGCCGGTCGATTTCAGCTTTGGTCTGGACGCCGGTTCCTATATGGTGGTGATAGGTCAGTTTCATGTCCTTTTCAGCGGCCAATTTACCCAGCTTGTTAAGCCCCTCACCGAGACGATCCCATTCAATATTGGAAAAATGCGGCTTTGCATCAAAAA
>JAISBK010000132.1 GCA_031266255.1 Treponema sp. | reverse complement strand
CCGTAGATGCGGTAATGATTGATGATTATTTTATCACGGGAAACCATGTTGAAAGTATCCGCCGTTCAATAGCCGAGCGGATTGGCTTTAAGGATGTTGAAAACATAAGCGACTTGAGCAGTCCTGAATTGAACAGGTTTGTAAAATTTATCAGCGTTATCAGCGTAAAACGGTTTAAAGAGATAATTCTCGAGAGTTTTATGTATTATCTTGACGTAGATCTAGGGTTCTACGATTTGCAGCTGGCAAAGGAAAAAATTCAAGCCGCAATATTATGATAAATCTGTCGGTAATCTGTCCTGAGATGGCAGTCAGAATACTTGAGATTGAGACAAAAAAGGAATTTACGGCCCTTTATGCCTCCAAAGAAGTAGATGAAGACAGCCCTTTTATCTTTATTGATAACGGCCAGGAAGGCTGCGATATTTGTTTCAATGTAGAAAAAATAAAACAGCTTCATGAGGAAAGTTGGCTTAAAGACCGTGTTGACTATGAGGTTTTAATTGATGGGTTTATTATCAAGCAGATTGCCCGGCTGCGGTATACCGTCAAAAGGGACACCTTTGATGAACGGTTTCAGACACATATCATTAAAATAAAGGAAAGTCCGCTTTATTATATTATTTATGAAAATCTGTTTTCGGCAATGAACGAGTATAACCTTTGTTTTGACTTTCCTGAATTGGCCCGTATTCTTGAACTTTTGAACAGCGCCGTTATGTTTAGCGGAACATCCCGTCTAAAAGCCTTTGGGCCCGGTTTTGAGGTGTTTATCCCCTATATATCCGCCTTGGAAAAATTAATCTGTTATAATTATATAAGCAGCGAGGTGGATATTAGTTTTATTAATTTTTGCCTGCCCTTGTGCCTTTCGGCAAAAAGAACCAATTATGTCAATGTGATTACCGCCTCTAACCTGATAGAAGAGTGGCTGTTTGAGGCGAAAAGCATGCTAGTCCACCGGGCGGAAAAAGCCGCCACCACCGGAAAACAAAAAATAAATCCGCCCTATTCGAAGGATATCAGATCAGTTACGGATCGTGAGCTGGATGAAATTGACCGCAACGCCCAGGCCTTGAGTGTCCGTTCCAAACTTGAGGATGTGGCAAAAGAAGTGGGCCTCCAGGCCGGAACGGGCAGGGTAAAGCATAAAACCAACGACACTTCGCTGTTCTTTCTTGATACGGTCAGAAAATACCATAAAGAAATTTCGGAACTTGAGTATGTTTTTAAGCGGGCTTTCACGTCAATGAAAATCGTTGACTCTTTTGACGGCGATATAAATATGAATAAGCAGCAGGGCGCCTACCTTGCTTCCATTACAAAAGAAGAAACAAAGGTATTTCAATATTACCGTAAAAAAAAAGTGTCTGTTGATATTGTCATATTGCGGGATGTTTCGGGCAGCACATATAAATTCGAAAAAGAATATGCTGAAGGGCTTATTGAAATTTTGGCGGCGGTAAATAGTTTTAAAGGCATTAGAACAATGGAAATAGATTTCGGCGGTGAAGTAAAAATGAATAAAGATTTTGATCAGACTGTGGAAATGGCGTCCATATTTCCGGTTTCAGGTGGAGGGACCAGTTTGTTGCCCGCCGTCCGGTTCCTTTTCCAGCAGACTTTCAAAGGAAAACGACGGCTTTTATTCATCCTTTCTGACGGCGAAATCAATGACCGCGAACAGGCAGAGTTGGAATTGGACGATTTCTGTGCAAAAAACAATGTAAATGCTGTTAAGGTGGCCCTTGGAGCCTTTGCGAATAACGGTTATGAACAAATACATATCCGTAACCTTCATAAATTCATCGCAAAACAGATTTTGGAGCAGGGAGTGATCGATGAAACAGAGTGAGTTATGCTGCCCCCACGGAAAACACATCGTTATCACGGAGGAAAACGGCATGGTGGTGTATTTGCATGCTCTAACCGGAGAGTATTGTACGCTTATGAATTCCTTTGATATCACGCCTGAAGAAATACTACAGGAAATGATTCGAACGATTCTCGATGAAAATAAATTTCTTGCTTTTGATGAGGTGAATAATAATTGCTTTCATGAATTTGTGATAATCTTCAAGCGGGATCCAGGCGTTCGGGAACAAGTGTATGAAAAGATAGCTGCCTTGAGCGGTTCAGGGGGAAATGTGGCTGGCGCAAAGAAGCTGTTTGCTGTGGTTCTGACCGTATTGTCGGATCCACAGATTCGCTTGGATGAGCGTAAATTCAAGGCACTGGTTTCGGAGTTGTTTGTTTGCTACGGTCTCGCATTTGAAAAGGCGCTTGAGCAGATGGAAAATGTGAATAAAAAAAATTTTGAGCCGCTGCGGTTGGAAATGGAGTTTCAAAAGAAATATGTCCACAGTATGCAGGATGCTGACAAATACGATATAAATTCATGGATTTGAATTTTTTAACCGATGTTTTTGTATGGCATAACGTAATGAGGGGGAAGATACAGAAATGAAGGTAATCCACGCAAAGATACTGGGATATTGTTTTTGAGCGCGTTTGGCGGTTAACATGGCTCTTGAGGGTCCTGGGAAATACCGAGGTAAAAAAATTGTCACCTATGAAAAAATTGATTTTGAAGGGATTGCCATTATCCGCGCTCATGGAATTCAACCTTCAGCCCGGAGCGAACTTGTGAAAGCCGGATGGGCAATTCTTGATGCCACCTGTCCCCACATCAGGGAAAGTCAAAAATGGGCGGAGGTGGCTTTTCAAAGCGGCAGCGAAGTAGTCCTCTTGATATTCTCAACGTAAAAAGACGGGAGGTGTATCAAAAAGTATGATAGAAGGATAATGACAACGGGAGCACAAAGAAGTACTATGATATTATGACTATAACCATAGAAATCAAGTGCCCCCATTGCCAGCGGCAAGATCGGCGTTTACTTTTCCTCCGGTAAGGGAGGTATGCTATAATAACCCATCATCACTTCTTAAGAGGGAAAGATGGGAAATATAAGCATACGCGACCTTGAACGAGTCATAGATTATCTGGAAGAGATAAACGATCCGCGGCGAACAAAATACGGAAAAATCCGGCACAAACTCATAGATATTATGGTCATAGCCTTTACGGCGGCCCTGTGCGGCTATGAGGATTACGAGGAAATGGAGGAATTGGGGAGACTGAAGCTGGATTTCTTCAAAAGCTTTCTGGAATTACCGAACGGGATACCGGATAAATCGGCATTTCGGCGGGTTTAAACCCGCGTCAATTGCAGGAAGGACTGGAAAACTGGCTTGTGGACATAAAGGAGCGAAAGAAAGAAGAGGGAGCAGAGGCGCGGTTGGTTAACATAGACGGGAAAACGATACGGGGGAGCGGGTTTCATGTGGTGAGCGCGTGGATAGGGGAGCACGGGTTGACGTTGAGACAGTTGACGACGGAAGAGAAGAGCAATGAAATAAAAGCGGTACCTAAGCTGTTGGATATCCTTGAGGTGAGTGGGGACGTGGTTACGGCGGATGCGATGAGTTGTCAGAAGGAGATAGCGAAGAAGATACGGGAAAAGGGACATGGGCGAGTTGAGAAGCGGGAAATCAGGACGGTAACGGGACTTGAATGGCTTGAGAGTCGGGAAGTATGGGAAGGATTAAGGACCATCGTGCAATATCGGACGTTTCGGAAGGAAAAGGGGAAAGAGATGGTACAAACGGACCGGTATTACATCTCAAGCGGTGATTTTTCTGCGGAGGAATTTCTGCGGTATATCCGTGGACACTGGTCGATAGAGAACCAGTTACACTGGATGTTGGACATCGTGTTTCGGGAAGACGAGTGTCGGGTGGGGAATGGGGCGTTGAATTTGAATATACTGCGGAAGATGGCGTTACACCGGCTGAAGAAGATGATGATGGAAAAGAAACGGGTCAGTGCCAAACGGCGCATGATGTATGCCGTACTGGATTCTGATTTCCTGTATGAGGCATTGTTCTCAGAGTAAACGCCGATGCCCTGCGATGATTCAACGTGGCATTGACTTTTTGCTTCGTCCATAGTAGTTTATATATCATTTTATAACACACCGTATCGGGGTGGTTGACCGTTTTGTAACGGGAGGCCTGAGATCACACCCATTGAACCTGATCCAGATAATGCTGGCGCAGGGAACACCGTCCGTCCGGAAATCCTGGGGATATACCGGAAGCGCGATCTTGTGGGCTTATCAATCTATCACCCCGGTCAGTGTAAGGAGTACTTACGATGAAAAAGAACGATATTGCCGTGGGGCAGGTTCTTTGGTTAGGGGTTTTTCTTATTGCGTTTGCCCCGCTGCCGGGGTATACCAAAGCCAATCAGGAAAAAAAAACGGCCGATAACAAGCCGGTGCAGGAAGTCGTGGTGTGGACCTACGATTCCTTTAATGCCGAATGGGGGCCTGGACCTGAAGTGGCAAAACGGTTTCTCGCGGAAACCGGTATTACTATCCAATGGGTAAGCCACGGAGACGCAGGGGAACTGGTATCCCGCTTGCTGCTGGAAGGAACCCATGCAGGGGCCGACATCATTCTGGGACTGGATCAGAACCTGGCAGAACGGGCCTTGGCTTCTGGATTGCTTGAGTCCTATAAGCCCAAAGGAGCGGATGACCTCTTCCCAGACCTGGTGTTTGATCCAACCTATCGACTCATTCCCCTGGATTACAGCTATTTCGCCATAGTCTATGATGCGGAACGGATCCCCCATCCCCCTGCAAACCTGGAGGATCTCACCGGGGAAGCCTATAGGAAAAAGCTCATCCTCATGGATCCCCGGACTTCTTCTCCTGGGCTTGGGTTTTTCGCCTGGACCCTGGATACCTACCGGGCGGATTGGAAAGCCTACTGGCGCAGGCTTGGGCCTTCCATTTTGACCATCGCCGACGGGTGGAGTTCAGGATACGGGCTTTTTACCGCGGGGGAAGCTCCTATGGTTCTTTCCTATACCACCAGCCCAGGGGTTCATCTTGAATATGAAGGAACCGAACGGTACCAGGCAGCCCTTTTTGCCGAGGGACACCCTATTCAGATTGAGGTCGCAGGGCTGCTTGCCGGAGGGAACCACCAGGAAAACGCCAAAAAGTTCCTGGATTTTATGGTGTCCCCCTCGTTTCAGGAGCTTATTCCTCTGACTAACTGGATGTACCCGGTTATTGAGATTCCCCTACCTGCATCCTTTAGGATCAATCCGAAAAGTGAGAAGACCCGATACCCTGCCACGCCTACGGATAGGGAACTTACGGAATGGGCTGAGCTTATGACTCAGATACTTGGACAGTGAACCAACAGAAGATCCGGAACAGCCCCCAATGGCACTTATGGGTTTGCGCACTACCCCCTCTGGCTGCGGTGCTGGTAGTTTTCATGCTTCCCTACGGAGCGTCGATTACCGGGGCTTTAGGAAACCCGGAACAAGGAACCTTGCGAGCCGCTTCTCTTTTGGCAACCCTGGGCTTTACCCTTCGCCAAGCCCTGTTCAGTACCCTCGCGGCCTTGGCTTTGGGACTTCCCGGGGCATGGTTCATCGGGAACAGCAGGTCCCGCTTTTCCCGGATCTTGCGTATCATAAGCGCCGTACCTTTTGCCCTACCCTCGATCCTAGTGGTCTTGGGCTTTGTGCTGTTCTTCGGCAATGCCGGATGGCTTAACCGCTTAGGGATGACCCTGACCCATGCCAAGGAAGGGCCATTCCATATCCTCTATAAGCCCCAGGCAATCATTCTGGCCCACGGGTTTTATAATTTTCCCCTGGTTATCCGTTTAGTGGGAGACGGTATAAGCCGAATCCGGAGGGCATACACCCCGGCAGCGGCAACCTTGGGGGCAACGCCGCTTAAAACCGCGTTTACCGTACTCTTACCCCTGGCGGTTCCTTCCCTCATGGCCGCTTCTCTTATGGTGTTTCTCTACAGTTTTACCAGCTTTGCGGTGGTGTTGGTGTTGGGAGGAGGGCCGGCAGCCACTACCTTGGCAGTAGAAATATACCGCTATGCCCGGATTTCCCTGGACTTTCATAATGCCGGTATCCTGGCTCTGCTGGAAACCGGTATAGCCGCGCTTATTTTTGCCGGGTATTTGTTTTTTGAAAGCAAGGCCCAGGCCATACCGGTGGATACCTTAGAACGGCCCCTGGAAACCGGCGGAACCCGGCTAGGGACTGGGGTTCGCATACTGTATGCCCTGGGAATTCTGGTTTTAGTGTTAGGGCCATTGCTATCCATCCTGGGTGAGTCCTTTTTGATGCGGAGTTCCTGGGCCGCGGCCCCGAGTATCAGTTTGAAATGGTGGCGCGCCTTGGGGGAACGAAGCATCCCCGCGCTTTTCCGCTCCCTTATCCTGGCCTTTCTTGCTGCCACGCTGGCATGTAGCTTGGCTATGTGTGCTGCAGGAACCGCCAAATACGCGGATCAGGGCGTTTCCTGCCTGGGAACCCTGTTACGGATTTGTACCACAGCTCCCTTGGCCTCATCAGGTATTGTCTTGGGCCTTGGCTGGTTGAGCCTTTATGGGAGAACCAGCGCCCGTTCCATTGGGGCCGTGGTGCTGATCCATGGGGTAAGCGCGCTTCCCTTTGCCTTTCATGCCCTATCCCAGGGGCTGAAGTCAGTACCGGTCAATACCCTCAACGCGGCTTCGGTCTGTGGGGCAGGCCCGGTACTCCAGATACTCTCCGTAGCTCTGCCCATTTCAGCACGGCGGCTTCGGTCTGCCTGGGGTTTTTCTGCGGCTCTCAGCCTGGGGGAACTCAATACGCTCATGATGTTAGGTCTTGACGATTGGGAGACCCTGCCCTTGCTCATTTACCGGGCCGTTGGTTCCTACCGGTATGGGACGGCTTGTGCCGCGGGAACCTTGTTGATTCTGAGCTGTGGATTCTTCTTTTATATAGCGCAACTCCCTATCGCAAACAGGAACTATCGGGAACATCATGACCCTTGAAATAGAGAACCTCACCAAGACCTACCGCGATCGGTCGATTTGTCTGGATCTGACGCTTACCGAAGGGGAAACTCTGGTCCTCGCCGGTCCTTCAGGTTGTGGAAAAACCACTGCCCTCCACCTCATCGCAGGACTCATCCAGGCAGAACAGGGGAGTATTCGCAGTAACGGTGAGGATATAAGCCGGCTGCCTCCCTGGAAACGGCATATTGCGCTGGTGTTTCAGGATTTGGCCTTGTTTCCCCATCTGAGTGTGGGAAAAAACATAGCTTACGGCCTTTTTATCCAAGGAACGCCTCAGAAGGAACGGCAGATACGGGTTAGGGAAATGTTGCGGATCCTCAGACTGCCGGGATATGAAAACCGGCCCGTGAGTTCCCTTTCTGGAGGAGAACAGCAGCGGGTCGCCATAGCCAGGGCCTTGGCTGTATCCCCCCGGGTGCTGCTTCTGGACGAGCCTTTTTCAAGTCTGGACGCTCCTTTGCGGCGGGACATTAGACAGGAATTTTTAGACCTGCGGCTGGAGTCCAAGGCGCCTTGTATTTTTGTTACCCATGACCGGGAAGAAGCCGCGGTTCTAGGAGACCGTATTGCCCTTATGGATGCAGGGCGCATCGTGGAGACCGGTTCCAGCAGGGATATGTTTCTGTTCCCTCAAACCGAAACAGGGGCCCGGTTCTTTGGTGCAGGTCAGGTCTTGGACTGTACTATAGAAAGGAAAGTGAGGAAAACCGGGGAAATCATGGTTTCCTCAGCCTTAGGAAACTTGAGTATACCCTGTGGTTCAGACTATGACCCTAAACGGCCCTTACTTTTTATTCCCCGAGACGCCCTATCCCTTGCAGAAGGCTTTTACCAGGAGGAAACGCACAGGGTTTTACCAGCCCTGTTCAGGAAACGTATCTTTGAGGGAGAACGGCTGACTCTGGAAGTGGAAGGTCCCCCGGGAATCCTCCTCCGGGTTGATGCGGGACTGAGGGCGCCAATTCCTGCTCCAGGGGCTCCGGTAACACTCTATCTCGATCAAAGGCTGCTGCGCTTTGTAAAGCCCGCAACCCTTAACTAGTGGTTAACGGTAACCATCATATAGGTATCAAAAGATTTGGATGCTCTCCCGATCGAGGAAACCTCCAGATATCGAAAACTTTATGAGGGGGAAGTTATGGTACAAGTAGCATTAAAATGTCCATTTTGCGGAAGTGAAGATGTCCGCTCCTATGGTTCTTCAAACGATAAAAAGCGGTATGCCTGCAATATCTCATAAAATAGGTTACGCAGAATAGAGCTATAACGGCTGTAAACCTGATGTAAAGAAGGCCATAATCAGGATAATGACAGATAATTGGGACCGTTGTACGCTTCCCTTAATAATCACGCCGTACTCCCTTTGCCCACCGCAGGTGATCAAGTATAGTAAAACTATGCGGGAATCATTTTTTACCCTGTATCATAGGGATCCTACGTGCCATGCCCGGACTGGGCGTATGGTTTTACCTCACGGCCCGGTTTCAACCCCTGCGTTCATGCCTGTGGGAACCAATGGAACGGTTAAAGCTCTCACCAGGGAAGACCTGATGGAGATCGGCTTCGAGATCATTCTTGCCAACACCTACCACCTGTACCTCAGACCAGGAACCGAGGTGATCGCTGCCGCAGGCAGCCTCCATAGTTTTATGCAGTGGCCGGGCAATATTTTAACCGATTCAGGAGGGTATCAGGTCTTTTCCCTAGCGCGGCTTAGAAAAATACGAGATGAAGGGGTTGAATTCCGTTCTCACATTGACGGTTCTTCCCATATCTTAAGCCCTGAAAAGGCGGTGGAGATTCAGGCCCTACTCAACAGTGATATACAGATGCAGCTTGATGTGTGTACTCCCTGGGAAAGCCCCTATAAAAACGCCAAGGAAAGTCTTTGGATTACCAACCAGTGGCTTGATAAGGCAAAGCAAGCCTGGGATGCCCAGGTACGTGCAGGATACCAGGGGAAGCTCTTTTCCATTGTCCAGGGTAATTTTTTTAAAGATCTGCGGGAACAAAGTGTGGAAGCGGTGATTGCCTCGGAAACTCCGGGGATCGCTATCGGAGGCCTCTCCGTAGGGGAGCCTCAAGAGGTGTTTTTGGAGTACCTGGCCTATACTGCATCCCGTTTGCCCCAGGAGAAACCCCGGTATGTCATGGGAATCGGCACGCCCCAGTACATCCTGGCGGCTATTGAACAGGGCATCGACCTCTTCGATTGTGTGCTTCCCACCAGAACCGGTCGTATCGGCCATGTGTTTACCCGGCAGGGTCCGCTGGCCCTCAAAAAAAGCGCAAATCGCCTTGACTTTAGGCCGATAGATGAAGTATGTGCATGTAAAGTCTGCCGAACCTATAGCAGGGCGTACTTACGGCACCTTTTTAAAACCCAGGAGATCCTCTGCGCTATGTTGGCAAGTTACCATAACCTGTATTTTTTGCATGACCTCGTACGGAATGCCCGCAAGTCCATTGAGGAGGATCGGTTTTTAGCATTTAAACAGGCGTTTTTAGCCTGTTATGATGGAGATACTCAATGAAATACACCACTTCAACGGCTTTCTCGTTAACGGCTTCTTCGGGCATCCTGTTTTTCTTGTTTTGGTACAGTTTTTTCGGGATGCTTCTTCCTGCGAACCTGGCTTTTGCTGCAGAAAGTGCCGCGACCAAATCAGAGGAACAGCAGCGGCTGGATACCATTCGATATGGTACGGAAACCGAGATCGCCGCCTTAATCCAGACCTTAAAAAGTGAGCGTGTGAGTAATCAGGCGTCTATTCAGTCTAAAAGTGAAAATAACCTGGATGATGAACTCATTGCATTGTCCAGAACCACCCGGAATCAGCATATCCTCTCTGGAGTACTGACCTTTTTTGGCGACCGGAACAAGCAGGGTCTTGAGCAGCGGGCGGTCAAGGCCATAGAAGAACGGGATGACGAGGCCTTTGAAACGGTTATGGCGGCCATTGATTATCTAGGTAAAGTTAAAGCCCCTGATGCCCTTGGGCCTTTGGAGAAATTGCTGGATGCTCAGGACTCCCAGTTCATGGATGCAGCCTTCAGGGCCCTGGGTCGGGTAGCTGCAGGGGGGACTACCCAAAACAAAGATGATACCGCGGCATACTTGATTGACTTCTATACCTACGAGAATCCGCCTGACCAAAACCGCCGGGAACTTATCGTTGCCTTGGGAGAAAC
Source organism: Treponema sp. (assembly GCA_031266255.1). GTDB lineage: Bacteria > Spirochaetota > Spirochaetia > Treponematales > Breznakiellaceae > JAIRLU01. The sequence goes on along the minus strand of JAISBK010000132.1, from coordinate 2,360 downwards.
CGGTTCTCAGACCGGGGTTTCTCTCCTGAGCGAAATTGCCGGAAACAATCAGGAACGGGGGGTCTTGCGCATGGCTGCCTTGGAAGGGCTGGCAAAAATCGGAGACAGTTCTGGTCTGGACGGGATTCTCGAGGCCATATCTTCCGCAGATCCTAATGTACGTTCCACCGCGGTGGCGGCTTTAGGGCCTTTTTCAGGGAAATCCGTAGATGATGCGATTCTGGAAAGTTTCAGGGATTCTTATTACCGTACCCGTATCGGCGCTGCCAGTGCTGCAGGCACCCGAAAATTAACCGCAGCCATACCGTACCTCCAATACCGGGCTGAACGGGACGAGGTTCCTAACGTACGAGATGAGGCCATAAAAGCCCTAGGCGCCATAGGAAACGCTGAAGCCCAGGGTATCCTTGAAGGGCTCTTTACTGAACGCAAACATTCCAGCCGGATAAGAATCCGGGCCGCGGAAATGCTCATCGCCAACGATCCAGGGGCTTACCTAGAAAAGGTGATCGTCGAATTGGATGAGGCAAAAAAGACCAAGCAAACCAGCTTGTACAACAGTTTTCTGGGTGTCCTCAGCCGGGCAAAAACCGGGAAGATAGAAATCCTGGTCCGTCGTTTCTTGGATTCTGGAGAGGTCATAGAAAAGTCCACTGCCCTGGATATGATATCCCTAAACGAGCTTCGTTCTTTTGCTCCAGAGCTTCGTACCTTGCGGGATGACCCCAAAAACACCAGTCTGGCACGGAAAGCACGAAACACTCTGGAACACTTGGGTTTGGAATAGGGGCCCTCAAGGCCCAGAGGCGTTCTGGCGGGTAGCGCCAAGAACCGCAAACAATTTACCTGTTCCCCGGCATGGATGTAGGCGGACTTATGCTTGTTTAATATTGCTCTCGTGCCATAGTAACAATTTGTGCGCTTTTTACATCCAAGGCTTTTAGGGTTAAATGTTGCGTGTTTCCCATCACAGTTATACTTCCCGTAATGACAATATTTGCCCCCAGCATATTTCCAATAGAAACAGCGGATTCATCGCTTACATCGTCCGGTTGATATTTTGGGCTGGTGAACTATAATTGACTACATCGCCTACCACAGTTATCTTTTGTACATCCAGTAAGATAGGGGATACGAAGTAGAAAAATCCCCACAATATATTCCAGCCAGAGAATGAACCACTTATTGAAATATTCTGTATGTCTATGTTCCCTGGGCAACCTTCTTTAATGCAGCACAAGCTCTAATCTTCATATTGTTTTTGCTGACAATATGAAGAAAATGGGTTGACGTCCATGTGGCTGTAACTGAACCTATTATGGTGGCTTCATTCCGCTCCTGAGGAGTCATTCTTTTATCCTCCAATGAAACACACGAATCCAATAGTCCGATAAGCACCAGCACGGCTATCATCATAAAATATGTTCAGATTCCCGGAATTTTTGGCTTCCTGCGTTTGTAAACGGAAGCGCCCGCTTTTCCGGAGATGCTCTTGAGGGGAGCCTTTACATCAACCAAACTTCCTTCCCAATTATCCCGTCCGCTTAACACATCCACCCCGGGTATGAGGTTGCCGAAGGCTCAGAACGCGCTTAAGGCCAGAAGCCCTGCAGGGGGGGTGTCGGGGTACTCGTTACCGTTGTCTAGGCAGGCCTTGCTGTTCACCTCGTCAGGGGCAACAACCCAGCGGTACACCGCGTTCAGGGCATTATCCCGGACCTTTTTCTCATGTTGAGGAACCTTGGGGGGAAGTACCGATTTTATCGTATCCACGGTTTCCTTTTGCACTGCCTGGAGTTTGGCCCGCAAATCATCACGGGCCGCAAAAACAGGAGAAGCTGGATCAATCGGGACACGGTCCTGGGCAAGACGGGCACCTAACTGTTTGACCAAGTCCAGGGGATGTATGCCGTGGACTTTCTTAAACTCCTGAAAGGTCACTTCCACTGCGCCTTCCACCATGTTCTGTACTTTTGGGTCTGCATTGTCGCGCATCTTTTGGGTTTTCCCCTTTACATCCGCAAAAATGGCATCCATTTGAGCAGTATCAGGCGCTTCGGGCAGGGGTATTTTGGCAAAATCCGGAACCGTTATCCCAAAATCCTTCCCGATATCGGCAATGTCCCGGTCTGCAGCGGGATTTTCCTGTAATTCTTCAAGCAGGGACAATACGCAGCGGTAGCCCCACCAGACCTCGGCCCGGCGGTGGGTACTATACGCCAACAACTCGCAGGCTTAAGCGTGTCCCGGTCAACGTGGGTTTGTACCGGAATCTGGCTTCTCAGGGGTGTTTGGACAGACCGCGTCGTACTTATCCCCTTGATGTAAAGCGCCTTCCGCGCGGGTTTCAACAGGATGTC
>JAISBK010000159.1 GCA_031266255.1 Treponema sp. | reverse complement strand
GTGGGGAAGGTACGGGAATATGAGGGGTCAGGGTGTGATTTGGAAGAAGCGATGAAAGGGGCGATAAGCTGGTGTATCAGGCAAGATATACTCAAAGATTTTTTAGAGCGGAATGCTTCTGAGGTGATGAATATGTTAATGAGCGAATGGAACTGGGACGATGCGTTTGCGGTACAAAGGGCAGAAGGTCGGGAAGAGGGTCTGGAAAAAGGCCGAGGAGAAGGCCGGGAGGAAAGCCAGCAAGAGATCGCCAGAAAAGCGCTGGCCGAAGGGCTTTCCCCTGAGTTTGTGCAGAAAATCACCGGCCTTGACCTTGAGACCATCGGACGGCTCCCGGTATAATAACGGGTATCGGACAGCGTTTTCAGGTCTCACCTGATTGGTGAAATCTTTCCTAACTATCGACCGGGATACTGCAGGGATCTGATCAAAAGGTGCAGGTTTGATTGCGCCTCAGGGCTTATGAAGCTCCTTCTTTTTACCGAAAAAAAGGTATGTACTATTGTAAGATTCGTTTATTGCCGTTGTTGAACTCCCTTTCCAAAAAGGTGTTGTTTAGCGGCGCGGGTATATTCTTTGCGGTTTTGTCCGGATGTGTCAGTGCTCCTCAAGCAGCCCCGGAACCTGGTGCAGCGCCTCAAGAGACTGCATCAGCCAAAGCAGCGGAAGCCTTCCCGGAAACCGGCGAATTTACGGATGAAGATGATGTGTGGACCATCCTTGAACGGGGAGAAGGGGGCAAGGCCCGTGATTTCTTTTTGGGAAAAGTGGATGTTAAGGCGACTGATAGCCGGGGAATGACGCCCCTGCATTGGGCCGCTCAAATACAGGACCCTGATTTGGCGAGTTTTTTTATTTTTAAGGGCGCGGAAATTGACCCGGTGGATAAACAGGGAAGAACTCCCCTGGGGATTAGCGCGGCAAAGCATGACGCCGCCACTGCGCAGATTCTTGTTGCCGCAGGAGCCGATATTCACCATGCTATGCCCGGCGGCACAAGCCCTGCATTAACCGCAACCGCAAGCTCAGGCGATCTGTTATCCGCAATGATAAGCCCAGATTCCATCCGCGCGGTTGACGCCAATGGGCGGAACATCCTTGATCTGGCCTTTGCCTATCCTGATTCAAAAGTGCACATGGAATCCGCAGAAACCCTGATCCTGGCAGGCGCGGTTTCCCAAGATCCAATATACCCCTATTTTGCCCCTGCAGCCCGGACCTCTAATTACAACCGCCGGGCCGCAAACGGGATTGCTCCCCTGCACTTTGCCGCAGGTAATGGATACACCGGCCTTATCGCGTTTTTAATAGAAAGAAAAGCAGACGTCAATATTAAAAATTCCGCGGGGACTCCTCCTCTACACGAAGCCGCCCGATCCGGGAATATAGCGGCTATGGATATGCTCATCAAAAACGGTGCGGAAATTAATGCCCAGGATGCTAAGGGGAACTCGGTGCTTCATATCGCAGTCCCGGTAAATACCCATAAAGAGGCCCTGTCCCTCTTCCTCGCCAATGGGGTAAATCCAAACCTCCGGGATGAACATGGGGATTCTCCTTTGCATATTGCGATTCGGCTCAACCGGAATCTTGATATTATACGAACCCTCCTGGTAGGGGGGATCCAAGGCAAGGCAGATGTATCTATCCGTAATACCCAGGGTAAGACCCCCCTCCATCTTGCGGTAGAGGAAAACCGTACCTCCTATATACCCCTGCTTTTGGAATATAAATCCGATATTTTTTCGGTAGATAACGACCGGATAACCCCTTTTGAAAATGCCCTGCAGAATCATAAGACCCTTTTGCCTGCCCTGATTACCCCGGAAACGGTCCTCCAAAATGACAGCGGCGGTAATACCATCCTGCATATCACCATACAAAAACGAGGGGATCTCAAGATCGTCGAACTTATCTTGGACAAACAAGCCCTGGTTAATGCCCGTAATAAAGAAGGGGATACCAGTCTTCACCTCGCAGTCCGGCAAAATGACCAGGCCGTAGGGGAACTGCTGCTCTCCCGGGGTGCAGATATTTTTGCGCCCAACGTAAAAGGGGAAAGTCCTTTGTATCAGGCGTTTTATACCGCTGGGGGCTTACGGACATGGATCCTCACCCCTGCAACCCTCAAGGCTAAGGATGGCTTGGGTAATACCATCCTCCACTATGCAGCTCAGTGGAAACTGGACCAGTATATTCCCCTCATCGTAGACCGGGGGGGAAATCCTGAGGCGGCAAATGCCACAGGAGAAACGCCCCTATTTGCCGCGGTTAAGATCGATTCCCCTTCTACCATCCGGGTTTTACGGTCAAAAGGGTCCTTGGTTACGACCAGGGATATTCTGGGTAATTCAGCCCTCCATGCCGCGGTTCGCTGGAACGCCCCCAAAGCCGCAGAAGAGCTTATCGCGTCCGGTATCGATATCAACGGCCATGCCTTAAACGGGAAGACCCCTTTACATGACGCGGTACGTCTGGGAATTACCTCCCTTGAAACCATACTCCTCACCCATAATGCGGATCTGGAAGTGCGGGATACAGATGGAAACACCCCTCTCATGGAAGCTGCCTTGGCAGGAGGGCCGAGCGCCACGGTGGAACGGCTGGTGAACAAGGGAGCGGATCCTTTTACCCGCAATGACCGGGGGGATACGCCCTGTCATATTGCGGTGATTACCGATCAGGAGGATCTAGTTAAACTCTTGCTGCGCTTAGGCGCCTCGATTCATGCAAAAAATTCCAATGGGATGACTCCGTTTCGCAACGCCTTGATAAGTTCTCCTAAAATGGTTGCGACTCTGCTTACTAAGGATAGGATCGCGGTTCCTGATGACGATGGATTTTCCCCCCTCCATATCGCAATCCAGGATATGGCGCCGATCCTTATCATCCAACTGATCATTGACCAGGGGGGCAGGATGTCCGCGGTAGATGCAGAAGGTCGTACTCCCCTCAGGTTGACGGTGGATCGCAATGCCTGGGAATTGGCCAAGCTGCTTATCGAAAAAGGCTCGAATATATTTTCCACCGCGGCAGACGGGAAAACTCCCGCACAGATTGTCCTTACCAAAGGTACTGAGGCCATTAAAACCTTCTTTAGCAGCAATAAAGCCATCAATGCCCAAGATCCTGCGGGGAATACCATTTTGCACTTGGCGGCTCAAACCGGAAAACCAGACATTGTTTCCCTGCTCATAGAAATGGGAGCCAATAAAACCGTTAAAAATATCGCGGCAGAAAGCCCCATGGATATAGCCCAACGGTGGAAACGGGATACGGTGGTGGTGCTCTTACAATAGTGAAGGAATAGGTTATTTTTGTAGACCTTATGCCAAGATTCCTGGTTGTTTATGCGGTCTTGGCGCTCGCTATGCCTAGGGTGCTCTTTTCTGAGGGGAATGCCCAAGGATCGCAAACTTCCCCAAGAAGCCCCGGGTATTCTGAGTTGCACGAGGTTCTCCCTCCCCAGGCAATACAGATAGCTGAGTATATTTCCCGGGGCGCCTACAACTATCCTTTGCAAGAAACAGGACCAGTCCAGGTATTCAGCGCCGCAGATATTCGAGACACCACCGGATACCTGCAGCTAGGGTTTAGAGCCACTCATAGCTTGCCTCCTTTGAATATCGCTTTTGTGATTGATAAGAGCAGATCGATGGAAGAACTGGGGAGAATGGACTGGGTCAAAAATGCCTTTCAGCACTTTATGGATCAAGTCCGGCCCGAAGATGTGGTTTCCCTGGTGAGCTTTGATACTTCCGCCAAGGTGATCATCCCCCCGGTCAGCATGAAGACCCCCCAGAGTAAACAGCATTTCATGGACCTGGTCGCTTCCCTCAAGATCAGCGGGCGAAGTGATATTTACGAGGGTATGGCCCTGGGGTATACCCAAGTGGCGGCAAACTACCGTAAAGGATATATCAACCGGGTTATCTGTTTAACCGATGGGGGCCATAACGCCGGGGATAAGGGTATAAACGACATTGTAAGCCTCGTGGAAACCTATCATAACCAGGACATCACCCTTTCCACCGTGGCCCTGGGAGAAAGTGCGGACCTCAGCCTCATGGAGGATACGGCCCTCATCGGTGGGGGCAGTTTCCGGTTTATCTCAGATGCCGAAGAAATGGCCGAGACCTTTGGCAGTGCACTTGACCGCCTGGTGGTTCCTGGCGCCCGGCTCCTTAACGTGGACATACGCCTTGCTCAAGGGGTAGGTCTACAGGAAACGTGGGGGTATGGCTACCAGGTCTCAGGGGCCACGGTTCACTATTCCTTGGGGACGCTCTATAACGAGGAGACGAAAACCCTGGTGGCAGAAGTGCAGATACATCCCCAGCTCTTGCGTAAGCCTGGGGATATACCCTTGGGTACCGTGTATCTGGAATATCTGGATCAGTACGATGTGGTCCGCCGGCAAGGCCCCTACCCTGTCGTGCTTGAGGCTTCAAGGGTCAGCAATCAGCAGGCCCTTACGCAGCCCTGGATACAGGAAGCTGAAGGGTTTATACGCTTGGGACAAGGTCTTATCCACCTGGGAAACCAGGCCATTGCAATCAATACCCTCAAACGGGTCTATGACAACCTAAAAAGACATGCCCCTGCTTCCCCGGACTTTTCCCGGATCTTTAATACCAATAATAATGGACTTGTTCCCTTTGTCGAAACCACCGAAGAACCCTTATATATTGCCAAGGACCGGTTGCTCCAACAACTGAAAGACGCCCTGCAGGAAATTGAGGCTCTAACCGCCTATCTTGAAGACATTAGGGATACCCTGGGACCACCACGATACGAAGCGGAATTAGGACTACTTACCCAGTACCATGCAGCCTTTTCCCGGATGTATACCGACATTCGGTAGCATACATACCATTGAGCTAAACCGTGTATGAAATACTCATGCGGGGGGAACAGATGGGGGACGGCGGTTTCCCCCTTTCAAGGCGTTTGTCCAGACCCGCAGCTCATGGGAAGTCCAGTGGACGATTAACAGCCGCAGCCGTTCAAAGGCCATAAGATCATCGTCTAAAACCGTTTGGGAGAAGACCAACTGAGCTATAGGATCGGTTACCGACTCAGGCAGTTCCAATATCCACTGGGAAAGGAGCGCCCCTTGGGCGTCTTTGATCAGGGCGCTCGTTGCAGGCTGCAAAGCCTGGGCCTGTTTATTACTAAACTCTAAATTTGCCCGTCTACGGGCGAACCAGCCTCCGTGGATGGTATGGTAATATTCATACGCGGATTCAGCCTCGTCCAGAGCCAAGGCTGGCGCCAGGGTTTCATCCTCAAGGAAACGAATCAGCAGGGGGTAAAACTCATTTTGAATATCCAGAATGTTCGCCATAGCCAAAACCACCTCGTCCCACAGATACGGGGGCGGATCAGCCACCCTAAGTATGTCAAAGAGTACGGTCAGGGAATGGGGAGACCGGTATATCCCAAAGGCTTCTACCCCCATGATCTTGAGCCGGGGATTGGTGGTTTCCAAGATGATCGCTTCAATCTGCGGGCGGAAGGCCTCATCCTCTAATTTTGCCAGGGCGATGATGGCTTCTCCGGCAAGCATATAGTCTTGGGAACTTACCAACTCCCGCAAGAGGGGAACCGCCGCAAATACCCGGTGATTCCCCAAAATCCGGGCGGAAATATAAGCTGTGGTAAAGGGATGGGTGATGATGTCTGCCATGAGGGACTGCTCCGCCTCTTCGGTCAGTACATTCAGCGCTTCCATGGCCCGGATAGCTTCCATCCGTATTGCCAGTCGGGGAGACTTGGCACGCTCCAAGAGGCCCTTGACCGCCAACTGAGAGGGGGTATCATGAAGCGCCTCAAGGAGCGCGGCTTCTTCCTCCGAATCTTTGGTTTTATTCAGCCTGTCCAATAGGGTAATGGCCCGGAGATCCCGGAAAGAAAACATCACTTCCAGGGCACCCCAGAAAGGAAGCGCACCTAGCGGAACCAGCTTTCGTTGGAGGAACAGGGCGCTCAGGGTCATCACCACAAGGATCAGGTACAGTATCTTAAATGCGATGGCTATGGAAACCCCGAAGCCTACTAAGCAATCCAGAAACAGGCCGGTAACCAGGGAGCCTCCTGCGCCTGCTATGCCAAACACCAAAAAATAGAGGATCCCCATATCCATCATCAATTCCATAGGAACGAGGCCCAGAAAATAGGTCTGGGCTATCCCTTCAGAACCAAGAAAGCCGAAATTCAATATAAAAAAAATGAAACTCAACAACAGCACTAGGGTAATGAAATTGTCCGTGAGGCTCTGGGGAATAAACACGATGGGAAGCATCCCGGCAAGGCCAATGATGACGCAGATGATAAAGATGGGTTTTGCTCCGATCCGGTCTACAAGAAATTTGATGAACAGGCCGATAAGCAAATTTCCCAGGCCGCCGAAAACCGTATACAGAGAGACCATGCCGTCACTCTGGGTAAACACCTCTCTGCTGTAAACAATGATGAAGGACCGGGAGACCCCTGAGACTAAGGCCACCAAGAATAGAATGAAGATAAACTGCCGCAGGGAAGGGGTGGAAAAAGCCCGCTTGATGACATCCCCCAAGGCGCTGTTTTTTTCGGTAGGTTCAACCGGGGGTTCCGGGATTTTCTGCATCAGGACACCGCTGAAAATGCCGCAACCGATACCCACGGCCATGATGATACTGTACAGGTACAAAGGAGGTTCCCGGCCCAAGAGCAGGGCGATGATAAACCCGGCAAACATCCCGACCGCGCTGTTGATGATCTGGATCTGGGTCATATAACTACTCCGATCCGGACCCATGGCCATATAGCTTAAGACCGGGTTATTACCGATCATCCCCACTCCCCGGATCACATGAAAGCAGGATACCCCCAGGATAGTTAGGTTCAAAGCCGTATCATGATGGCCGAGAGAAACCGCAATGGGTACGAATAACAGGGGCAGCATACTGACGGATCGGCTTATCCAGGCAATGCTGAAGATTTTGATGATAGAGAATCGTTTGGACAGCATTTTCCCTAAGGGAAGAAAAAAGTAGGCCACATAGAGGAGCGCACTGATACCGCCGATAAACGTCGAAGATGCTTGAAGTCGCAGAGCAAAAAGGGTAATAATATTTCCTGTGAGAAATGACCAGGAAAGGGCATTAAACACATTGAAGCTATTATACAGTTCACGCGCCTTACCAAGATGATAGGGCGAAAGGGTAGCTGTCATAGTCTCCTCTCCTTAAGTATGAGCCTTTGTTGCACCCTTTTCAAGGAGCGTTAGTTTAAGCTGCATGAAACCCCTTTTGCCTACATAAAAAACTCATTTCCAATCCTCAACAAAGCCCTATTATGTCTTCTCTCTTATCATTATACTAAAAGTACTAAATAGGAGGACATAATGGGCCTTGCTCAGAAAAAACAAACCAATTCCGAACCCCGTCTTGTGGGTACGGTTATTCCAGTCGGAGCCCTAAGGGGTGAACAATCTATAGGAGTCGGTGAATTCCCTGACTTAATAGCTTTCGGTGAGCTTTGTAAGAAAATGGGACTGGGGCTTATCCAGATATTACCGGTAAACGACACGGGCTACGACAGTTCCCCCTACTGCGCACTTTCTGCCTGTGCATTGCACCCCCTGTATCTGAGGATCCAAGCAATCCCCGAGGCTGCTACCGACCCTTCCTTTATCGGACACATTGAGGAGAAACTGGGAACCTACTTTAGAGATGAGTCCCGGTTCCCCTATTACAAGCTCCTCCGGGCCAAGATGGAGTTGCTCTGGAAACTGTATACCACCCATGAAAAAGCCATTGCCGAGAAAGCCAAAGGTACGGGTTCCCTGGCGGCCTGGATTCAGGAGAACCCCTGGGTCAAGGAATACGCGGTCTACCGCAGGCTCAAAGAAACCAATGGAGAAAAAAGCTGGAAAACATGGTTCAGTCATCGTAAGGTGAGTGCTGAAGCCATCCAAGCCCTGTGGGATGATCCCAGCCTATGGAAGGAACACCTGTTTTGGGTCTGGGTACAGGAAGCCCTGGATACCCAGTTCCGCCAGGCTGCGGATGCCCTTAAAGCCTTAGGGATTATCCTGGAGGGAGACCTTCCCATCTTGATGAACGAGGATTCCTGCGATGTCTGGGCCCACCCTGAATACTTCCATGGGGAACTTTCCGCGGGAGCCCCGCCTGATATGTACAGTCCTCTTGGACAGAATTGGGGTTTTCCCATCTATAATTGGCAGGCTCAGGCAAAAGACAACTATGCCTGGTGGAAAAACCGGCTTAACGTGGCGGAGAAATACTACGGAGCCTACCGTATCGACCATGTGTTGGGTTTCTTCCGCATCTGGGCTTCTGGACGGGAGGATACTTCCGCGATCCTGGGCCGCTTTGTGCCGATGGTTCCCTTCACCGATAAGGAGCTTAGTGAGCTTGGCTTTGATCAGAGCCGGATTCGCTGGGTTTCCCTGCCCCATATCCCCACCGGGGAAGTATGGGATAGCCTCAGGACCGGGGGACTTGATCCGGTAACCCTGGCAGCCAAGGCAGAACAGGTCTTTACCCTGGCATTGGATCGGATCGGTAACGAGGAGTTATGGCTCTTCAAAAAGGCGATTCGAGGTGAAAAGGACATTGAGGCCCTGGACCTGCACCCCGCGGCAAAGGCCTATCTCCTTGCCGCATGGGACAACCGGATATTCGTGGAATACGCTAAGGGCCGGTACGCCCCAGTGTGGTACTACCGGAACTCCCGGGCTTACGCTTCCCTTTCAGAAGAGGAACGGAACAACCTGGAAGTTCTGATGGAACAGCACCGGCAGGCTTCGGAGCGGGATTGGGAAAAGCAGGGGAAGAAGCTCTTAACCGTACTGAAGGAATCTTCCTCCATGCTCCCCTGTGCAGAAGACCTGGGTGCAGTGCCTGATTGTGTGCCTCGGGTCCTCACCAAGCTTAAAATCCTGGGGCTTAAGGTTGTCCGCTGGTCCCGGCGCTGGGATGAGCCGGGAAAGCCCTACATTCCCTTGGCCGAGTATCCGGTCTTGAGCGTTTGTACCCCGGCGGTCCATGATAGTTCAACCCTTAGGGAATGGTGGGAAAAGGAGGCGGATAAGCAGCAGTTCGCTAATTTCATCGGGGAGCCGTTCCTTTCGTCCAAGTACAACCCCGGAACCGCCAAGAGCATCCTCACGAAGATTGCCGGCGCCGCCTCCCAGTTCCGGGTGTTCCAGATCCAGGATCTCCTCCACCTCTCCCTCCGGTGGTATGCCCCGGATCCGGCACGGGAGCGGATCAATGTGCCAGGTACCGTCGATAATTTTAACTGGACCTACCGGCTTCCCGGCTCTATTAAGGATATCGGAGAGGATCAGTATTTGGTGCAGGCCGTGCGGGAATTAACCGAAGTTGGTCCTGCAATAAAGCCGTCGAAAGTCCAGAAGGGGAAGAACCCATGAAGTATCTCTGTATTCGCTGTTCCCTGCTTGAACAAAGTTCTCAAACCTCCGGGTCTGCGCCCATCGTCCCTGGGACTCACGATGGACAAGCAAGAAAAGAATTTCATATTAAACGGGACATGCGGGAGGAATATGGGTTGGATCATACCCTGTTTTCTCTCTGTGGCAATGTCGTACTGGCGGATTTCCGCCAGGTTCGGGAGCTCACCAGAAAACTGAATGCCAAGGTTGATGCTACGGCCCATCCTGAAAAGCTCATCAAGGCCGGACAGCTCAATGCTATGGGACTCATCGACGAAATCCTGCATTATGTGGTTGCCCTGTATCGGAAACAGGTACAGCCTGATGTGTTTGATACCGCCCAGGTGTGTCTTGCAAGCCGGTTTGGGGCAGAAGAAACCGAAATCCTCTTGCATACCTTTGGGGAGATCTTTCCTCCCCAGCAGGTCTATGCAGGAAAACTCACGGTAGCGGATTATCTCCAGGGCTTTGAAGGCAAGGAACATTGCCGGTCTATCACCCTGGAAGAGCTTCTGCTCCTTGCCCTGGCGAATCTCAACCCGGCTTTCAGTCCCTTCCGGTTTCTTTTTGACGAAGCCTCTCTTGTGGAAAAGACGGTGTATACCCAAGCGGTGGAAGAACTGCGGATGTATCTTGCAGCGTTGCCTCCTTTTGGCCCGGAAGGGATGAACCTCTGGGATATGCTCCGCGCTCCTGCATTGGCATCTCCTGATTCCCTAAGCGGCCAGCTTGAGTACATGCGGACGCGTTGGGGCCTCCTTATTGGGAATTTTATCTCCCGACTCCTCATGGGACTGGACGTCATCAAAGAGGAGGAAAAACCTGTGTTCTTTGGCCCAGGCCCCACGAAGGTTTATACGTACGGCAGCCTGGATGCTGAATACGAGCGGTTCAGCCAGGATCAGGACTGGATGCCCCGGACTGTGCTTATGGCCAAGAGTACCCTGGTATGGCTCTACCAGCTTTCTCAGAAATACGATCGATCTATAACACGGCTTGACCAGATCCCAGATGAAGAATTGGACGAGCTCTCTCGCCGGGGTTTTACCGGGCTGTGGCTCATCGGGCTGTGGGAACGGAGCAATGCATCGAAGACCATCAAACAGTGGACCGGCAATCCTGAAGCTGCGGCAAGCGCCTACAGCCTTTACGACTACGCCATTGCCGGCTCCTTAGGGGGCTGGGATAGCCTCAGAAATCTCCGAGAGCGGTGTATGCACCGGGGCATCCGGCTTGGTTCGGATATGGTTCCCAATCACACCGGAATAGACAGCCGCTGGATCATAGAACATCCGGATCGCTTCCTCCAACTGCCTTATCCTCCCTTCCCGGGTTATCAATACACTTGCGGCAATCTTTCCGGTTGGGATGACATCACCGTCCAGATCGAAGAACACTATTTTACCCGTACCGATGCCGCAGTGGTGTTCAAACGTATCGACCATGGTTCAGGAGAGGTGCGGTATATCTACCACGGTAATGACGGAACCTCCATGCCCTGGAACGACACCGCCCAGATAGACTTCCTCAACCCTGAAGCCCGGGAAGCGGTGATTCGTACCATCATTGGCGTCTGCAGGCAGTTCTCGATTGTCCGGTTTGACGCGGCCATGACCTTGGCTAAACGGCACATCCAGCGGCTCTGGTACCCTGAACCAGGTCAGGGGGGAGCCATTGCGAGCCGTGCAGAACATGCCCTTTCAGGGGAAGAGTTTAACCGGCGGATTCCCCATGAATTTTGGCGGGAAGTGGTGGACCGTTGTGCCGTGGAAGCCCCCAATACCTTGCTTTTGGCCGAAGCCTTCTGGATGATGGAGGGTTACTTTGTCCGTACCCTGGGGATGCACCGCGTGTACAACTCGGCCTTTATGAACATGCTCAAAAACGAAGAGAACGCCAAATATCGGACCACCATCAAAAATACCCTGGAGTTTGACCCAGAGGTACTCAAACGGTTCGTCAACTTCCTCAACAACCCGGATGAAGAAACCGCAGTGGCCCAGTTCGGTAAGGGGGACAAGTATTTCGGGATCTGTACCCTCTTGGTTACCATGCCCGGGCTTCCCATGTTCGGCCACGGACAGATCGAGGGCTTTGAAGAAAAGTACGGCATGGAATACCAACGCGCCTACCGGGATGAAAAACCGGATCCCTACTGCGTGGATCGGCACGAACGGGATATCTTCCCACTGATGAAGCGGCGGCTCCTTTTTTCCGGGAGCGCGGATTTCTGCTTGTACGACTTTTTTACCCCTGATGGTACGGTAAATGAAAATATTTTTGCCTATTCCAACCGGGTGGGACAAGACCGAACCCTGGTATTCTACAACAATTCCTATGATCAGAGTTCTGGATGGATCCGGCAGGGTGCTGTAGCCATCCCGCAGAAAGATGGAACCTTCCGTCAAGACGATCTGGTTAAGGCCCTGGGCCTAGGTGGGGACGAGCATACCTTCGTCTTCTTCTTTGAACAGCGTTCCCGTTTATGGTACCTCAGGTCTTTCCGGGAACTTGCGAACCAAGGCTTTTTTGCGGCCCTCAAGGGTTATGAAGCCCAAGTTTTTTTGGACATCCACGAGCGTGAAGATACCCAAGGCCGTTGGGCCAAGCTCTATGCGGAGCTTAAGGGCCAGGGAGTCGGGGATCCCCAAGAGGCTTTGCAGGACCTGTTCCTGGGAGAACTCTACCGTTCCTTCATGGACATCTTTACACCGGAACTGGTCGCAGGACTTAACCGGGTCTTTGCAGCGGGGGAAAAGTCTGAGACCCTGGCGGTTTCCGTGCAAGAGCCGGTCGCGGCCTTTATCCGCACCGCCCGCTACTATAGAGACGGCGCCGGAGGCAGCTATGATCCCTTTGTGAGAAAAGCCCCTGTTGAACATCCGGCTCTAGTAGAAGAACCTGAACAGATTGGAGAAGAGTTTGCTGCGTATCTCAACCGCTTGTTCCGGTTTGCCGAGTACCAGGTCCCAGGAACTAAGCGCACCACTAAAGCGGTACAGGCATGGGCAGCAGAACTGCTGGTTAAGCCTTTTGTGGGGGTATTTGCCCTAGGGTACGGGGTTTTGACGCTGCTTCCCTCGATCCTCGGCGCTGATGCTTCTGGTGCGGATGCCGCAGCCTTGATACAGCACTGGAACTTGAACCGTAAACTGCAAGAAGCCTGGCGTAAGGTGGGGGTTCCTGGTGAAACAGCCTACCGGCTTACCGAGCTTGCCAAGGCGCTGCTTGCCCGGACCCGGCCAGAAGACCCGGGGGTCTACGGAACTCCTTTTTCACCGGAGGCTTTGATTACGCAAAACTACCAGGCAGCAGATTTCAGACAGCTTCTGGGGATGAACCAGTTTGAAGGCATTACCTGGTTCAATAAGGAAGCCTTTGAGGAGACCCTGGATTATACTTCCCTGTTCCTGGCCCTAGAAAGTGAAACTGCTTTTGAAAGGGCGTCCACAGGGGGGGCTCAGAAACAAACCGTACGGAAACGGGTTGGGGATGCCTCATGGCGCAAACGGCTACAAGCCCTTGCCGGCCTTTCCGCCCAATTCCGCACAGCAGAAGAACGTTCTGGATATCAGATGGATAGGCTCCTCAACGAGCTTCAGGACTGAGGTATCCCCTTAGTACGTATTACAGGAGATCATGTATGGATTATGCAATCGCCCTTGTCCCTGGAGATGGGATAGGACCTGAGGTGCTTGGTCCTGCCACCGAAGTGTTGGATGTGGTGGGAGACCACTACGGCCATGTATTTCATTATGTTGAACTTGAAGCGGGTGGTAAAGCCATTGACTCATGCGGGGAACCGCTACCAAAGGAGACCTTGGAGGCGGCTAAACAGTGCGATGCCGTGCTTTTAGGCGCGGTTGGAGGGCCGAAATGGGATACCTTGCCGGGACAGCTTCGACCTGAACAGGCACTCTTGGGCCTGCGTGCAGGGCTCGGGGTATTCGCTAATCTGCGGCCTGCAGCGCTCCTTCCCCAACTCAAGGATGCCTGCCCGCTTAAAGATGAGGTACTATGCGTGAGCAATCCTCAGGGAAAGCCTCATTTTGACCTGCTCATCGTCCGAGAACTCACCGGAGGGCTTTACTTTGGCGAGCGGGGACGGAGGAATGAAGGTAAAAGCGCTTTTGACACGGAAACCTATTCTTGGGAGGAAATTGAACGGGTGCTGAGGATCGGGTATACCGCCGCAAGGCTGCGAAGGAAGCGGCTCTGTGTGGTGGACAAGGCCAATGTGCTTGAGTCATCCCGGCTTTGGCGGGAGGTTGCTGCGGTGGTCGCCAAAGAGTACCTGGACATTGAAACGAGTTATTTGTATGTAGACAACTGCGCCATGCAGCTTATCCGGGCACCTGGTCAATTTGACGTGATCGTTACGTCGAATCTGTTTGGGGATATCTTATCCGATGAGGCTTCGGTCCTCACTGGTTCTATCGGGATGCTCCCCTCAGCCAGCCTGAGCAGCTTTGTTCCCAGGCACAAAGGCCCCATGGGTATGTATGAACCCATTCACGGTTCTGCACCGGACATTGCAGGCCAAGACATAGCCAATCCTTTAGGCACGATCCTCTCTGGCGCC
>JAISBK010000058.1 GCA_031266255.1 Treponema sp. | reverse complement strand
ATACACGTGCTGAATCTGGCCCGACTGCCTGAGGATGAAGAGAGCAAGCTAATGGACTGGCTGAGATTTTTAAGGGCGGAGAAGGAGGAGGAGTTTAAGATGTTAGCGGGGAAGAACCCGATGATACAGGAGGCGTATTGCAAACTGCAAGTGATGAGCGAAGACGAGGCGAACCGGATGATTTACGAGGCGCGGTTAAAAGCGCAACGGGATGACTATTCCCGTATGGAAGGTGCCCGCCGGGAAGGCCGGGAGGAAATAATCCTCCAAATGGCTCAATATGGAATGGATGTCACAGCTATAGCGGCGATTACGCATCTCAGCGAACAGGAAGTCGGCGGTATCCTCAAACAAGAGAATAGGTGAGGGAAAACATTCCCCAAAGTGCGGGCCACGTTTAGTCTAAACAGGAGTGGATCACGATCCTCTGCACCGCGGGGTTATTGCAGAGAAAAAATCTGTTGCAGGGCTTGTTTCCGTACCAAGAGGGGCTTTTCATAACTCGCCAGGGAGACCAGGAGGGGAATTCCAGCTTGGCTTAAGGGGGGACCGGAAAAACGGCACAAGGCGCCCACTGCAGCAGCAATAGCTTCCAGGACTTGTTCATCCGTAATCTGAGCTGGGGGAAGAATCCGCCGGCTAAAGGCTTTGAGGGCCAGCCCTTCGGGGTCTACACCGATGCGGCCAATAGCTTCTGCAATGGACGCCTGCACCACCGGTTCCGGTTCCCGGGAGAACTGGGCCGCGAGAAACGGTATGGTCTCCGCAGAGCCTAACCAGGCGAGGAGTTGTACTGCTTCAGAACGCAGGCGAAAATCCACCGGCGGGTGGACAAGAGAACGTTTGAAGTTGGATCGGACGCTGCTGACGACTTCCATAAGGTAGGTGGTGAACTCCTGTTCCCGCTCCCCCACCCGACCCTCCTTGAGGGCTGTGGTAATAAAGGCAAGTGTGCTTCGTATTCCGGCTTCACTTATCTGGGTATACGACGACGGGATTGAGGGTACGAAGGCTCCAATGCCATACGTCCCTTCAGGAAGCGGGCCGTAGATGGGTTGCGGTTGGCTGCGGTCTTGGTTCTCCAGGTGATAGGCGTAGAGAATCCAATCGTTTCCTCCTGAATAGAGTAAGCCCTCATCGCTGAAATTAGGAAGTGCTGAAGCTCCGATGATGCGTATGAACCAGATCCGCTGTCCTGCTTGGGTGAACCCTGCAGCGCCTGTCTGAGAAAGGATACAAAGCCCCCGTTCATCGTAGAGCATAAGCGCTTCCTCTAAGACGCCTCGTTCCGCGCTGGTTTCTATGTTCTCTATTTCTTCGTTTTCCTCGCTCTTTTTTGCTGCTTCCAGGTCGTGGGGAATACTGTCTGCGATCCAAAGGATATGCCCTTCATACAGGGATAAGAGCAGTACCTGCCCGTTCCGTAAGGTAATGCCCACCTGGTCATCCCGGCTTACCGCAGCTACCGGCTGATCCGGAAGGATAGGAAAGGATGGATAGTCTCCACCGTAACCAGATATCTCCCCGTTTTTGAAGAGTATGAGCAGAGGTATCTGGATCGCGGGAGGTTCCTTTCCAGACTCTTGCGTATGCAGCGGCATGCCTCCCAAGGGGACGATCACCGCGGGGACTTCGGGAAGCGAGAGGGAACGGGTTTTGCCAAACCCATCAATCTGGAGGAGGTTTGCGTTTGCAAGTACCAGGACCAGCCCTCCTTGCTGGTCTGCCTGGGGAGCTATGACAATGGGTTGGTCCAGTCTTTTATACCAGAGTAAGATTCCCGCAGCAGTATAACAGGATACGCTTTTTTCAGTGGCGGCAAAGATCCGGCCATCCCAGCCTTTGAGTACCGGTCCAATCAAGGGCGCGCCAAGGTTTGCGCGCCACAGTTCCCGGCCAGTACGGCTCACCGCGATGAGGACACCGGTCGTCCTGCCAATATAACTGACCCCTTCCCGGGATCGGGTAACAAAGGGCCGTAACCTTCCCCGGGCATAGTAGTTCCAAAGGAACCTCCCGGTTCGCGTGTAGGCTTTAAGATTACCCCCATCACAGACCACCACCACCGAACCTCCCTGTACCGAGGGAACCCCGATGACGGATCCTCCCAAGGCCTGCTTCCAGAAGGGGTCTCCGAGGGTCTGCGCACCGAGGGGCAGGGTACTGAAGATACAAAATACCCAGACCCAGGAAGCAGGGCATTTAGGCTTCATAGGCAGCTCGGTTTCGCGTAAAAATGCCAAGGCTTTCGATGTGCGCGGTTTGGGGATAAAAATCATAGAAGTTTACCTCTCTAAGCTCATAAGCCCCTTGGATCAATTCCCGGCTGTCCCGGGCCAAGGTAGGGGGATCGCAGGATATAT
Organism: Treponema sp.; assembly: GCA_031266255.1. Taxonomy (GTDB): domain Bacteria; phylum Spirochaetota; class Spirochaetia; order Treponematales; family Breznakiellaceae; genus JAIRLU01. The sequence goes on along the minus strand of JAISBK010000058.1, from coordinate 9,756 downwards.
ATGCCAGTAGCGGCGGCCCCCTTTGGACTATCCACTGCCGCAATCCTCGTGAAAGTCCTTGCCGGGGAGGATCCACCACCATAAAGCCGTAGCGGGATTTGGGGGGGAGGGTTTTTACCCACTGCTCACTGCTGAGCGCAGTATACCGGATCCCCTTGCCCCGGACATTTTCCCGGGCAAGCCCCAGAGCAGCGGCGCTTTGTTCTACCAAGTCGATGCGGGGAAACAGATCCTTAAGAAATGCGGCAAAGGTACCTACCCCGCAGTACAGATCTGCCATAGGAAGGGAGGTATCTGCTTCTTGGGCATAGCGCTGCAGGTCTTTGATAAGGAACTCCAGCATGATCCCATTACTTTGAAAAAATACCCCAGCATCTATGAGGAGTTCCCGGTCAAGCACAGAAACCCGGCCGCGGCGCAGCCCTCCTTCGCTCAAAAAAGTATTAAAACGGGAATACACGGTGAACCGGTCCTGCTCAGGTGGGGGAACGAGTTTTTTTCCCCCCAGGGCTTGCCGAATCCCCGGATCTGCAATAGGACAATCCTGCAACGGGATAATGGTTGAGCAGCTTCGACTTTTAAAGCCCAAAGCCCCTGGGTGAAAGGGACGTATCCCATGAAATTGTACCCGATTCCGGTATGCCCAGGGAGGAGCGGGATAGGTGGTCGGCTCAGGCGAGACCGGCAAGCCTCCGATTCGGACCAGTGCATCTTGTAGCATCCGGGTCTTTTCTCCAATCTGGGTTTCGTAGGCAAGATGCTGCAGAGAACAGCCTCCGCACGTTCCAAAAACCCCGCACACTGGTGCCCTGCGCTGGGGGGAGGGCTCAAGAATTTCCACCAGTTCCCCCTGGGCCCAGCCCTTGTGTTCTCTGATGATTCGTCCGGTGATGAGATCCCCAGGAACCGTGTAATCTATAAAAATACATTGCCCTTGGAAATGCAGTACTCCGGATCCACCAGTACTGATACCTTCCACTGGTGCAGTAAAAAGTGTACCAATTACCATGCATTTAGAGTATACCATGATTGCAACAACAATCCTATAGGGAGTACAATAAGGCTATGAATGGAGTAAATCTACGGGATACTACCCCTGATGAGTGGCTCAGTGCCGATGATGGAGTAAAGCTCTTTGTCAGACACTGGATTCCCTATAGGTTTCTCCGGAATAATCCGGGGCATCTGCCTCGGGGAGTCTTACATATCGTCCATGGTATGGCAGAACATGCGCTCCGGTATGAAAAACTTGCTCAACGGTTCTGTCAGGAAGGGATTGAGGTGTGGGCCGCAGACCTGCGGGGACACGGTAAGACCGCGGATCTTTCGGTAAATGATCCGGGTCTAGGCGGCCTTTTGGGGCACTGCGCTGATAAGGACGGCATTTCCAAGATCATCGGGGATATAGATGGTATCAACCTGCGGATAAGCCAGTGTTATCCTCAGGTACCCTTGTTCCTTTTGGGACATTCCTGGGGTTCTTTTCTGGTCCAGCAGTACATTGAAACCCATAGGCACAGGCTGGCCGGGTGTATTCTATCAGGAACCCGGGGGCCGGATGGTTTACGAATCAAGATAGGCGCTCCATTTATGGGTTTACTTACCCTGCTTAAAGGAAGAACCCGTAAGGTTTCGACCCTGGCCCATATCGCGGTTGATGGGTCTTTTAATAAGCCCTTTAAGCCGAATCGAACCGCCTTTGATTGGCTCTCCCGAGATGAACGCATAGTTGATGCGTATGTAGCGGATCCTTGCAGCGGTATGCCCTGTTCGGTAGGGTTTTATCGGGATATGTGTGTGCTGCTTAACCAGATTCATAAACCAGAAGCCCTAGCAGGGATTAACCGGGACTTACCCATCTACGTGTTCAGCGGCAGCGCAGATCCGGTAGGAGATATGGGAAAAAGTCCCACCGCCTTAGTAGACGCCTACCGGTCTTTGGGGATCAAGGATCTGGAATTTGTCTTGTATCCTGATGCCCGGCATGAAACCTTGCACGAAACCAACTGGGAAGAAGTTACCGACAATCTCTTGAGTTGGATTATCCGGCATTGTGATTCCCCCATGCCCCCTTGAGGATGTTGAGCAGATGGACCGTAATGGCGTAAAACAGGGGGGATTTACGCGTGTTGTTTCGTTGAAACAGTACTTTTATACTTAATTTTGAGAGGCTTCTTTGCGCATCCGTTATTCTACTGAACAAGACGGAAGGTCCGTTAAAAAAGCGATGGTATATACTAAAGATGAACACGGTATTACCTTTTCAGCGGTAGACCCTAAGGCAGTGTTTATTGTGGAACATTTACAAGCCAATGGGTATGAGACCTATATCGTAGGCGGCGCGGTTCGGGATTTGATCCTCGGTAAAACTCCTAAAGATTTCGATATTGTCAGTTCCGCCAGTCCGAGCCGGATAAAGAAACTATTTCATCAAGCCCGTATCATCGGCCAGCGTTTCAGGCTGGTACATGTGCGTTTTGGTTCTCAGGTTTTCGAGGTTTCCACGTTTCGCTCGCTGAAGGACGGGCTTACCAGTAATACCTTTGGGACCATTGAAGAGGATGTACTGCGCAGGGATTTTACCGTGAACGCCCTGTTCTATGATCCCCTGAAACAGTTAGTGGTGGATTATGTGGGGGGTATACCGGATATACGAAAGAAACAGATCCGGCCCATCATTCCGCTGGCCAGCATATTCAGGGACGATCCGGTGCGGATGATCCGGGCCATCAAATACGCAGCCGCTACGGACTTCACCTTGCCCCTATTCTTGCAATGGCAGATTAAGCGGCAAGCTCCGTTACTAGCGGGAATATCCCCATCCAGGCTCACCGAGGAATTGTTTAAAATTATCCATTCTCCCTCAGCTGTGCGAATTATCGAAAAGATGACGAAGTTTGGGGTGTATGCATTCCTCCAGCCCAATGCAAGCCAATTAATGAAGGAACGCCCGGATTTTCGTATCCGGTATTTGGATAGCTTTGAGCGTATAAGCTATGAGGGATTTAAGGGTGCGCCCGGTGAAGTCCTGGCAGTGTTGATCCAGGATTATCTCGAAGGGCTTACCCAATGGGATTCGGAAATACCGGACCTTTATAAAAACACCTTCATGGCAGCCCGGCGTTTTGTGCTCCCTATAAATCCCCCCCGGGCAGAATTGGAGCAGGCCCTCAGGCGGCTCTTTAAGGCACACGGCATTACCATTAAGAAATCCCGCGTTTCCGACTGGGGAAGGCGATCCTTTCCCGGGACTCCCAATAAGGAGGATTCCCCGCTTCGCCCCGGAGAACTCCTTCCCAAGCGTGCGCGGCAACATACGCGGAAAAGCGAGGGTACGGTGGAGCAGATGACCCAAGACATCCCCCCTGGTTCGGCTATGTGAGGTGCCTCCCTATCTGAGCCGCCTTATGAGCATGTCCGTCTGTTCCTTGTACTGTTCTGGAGCAAGGGTTCCTGCCTGTTCCAAGAACTCTATGGCATCCTGATAACGGCCTGCGGAAGCGGCGTTGACCCCTTGGGCATAGAAAACAAGGGCCGGGTCAGCGCCGTATTGCAGGGCTGAACGGTAATAGGTTTCAGCTACATCGTATTGTTTTTGGTCATAGGCTAACAGTCCCAAGTAATAGTGAGGGGCGTAATGGGTTCGCCGCTGCTGGAGTGCCTGCCTGAAAGCTGCTTCCGCGGTTTTGAAATCCTTATCCTTATAGGCTTGTTGGCCTTCTACAATGAGTTCCGCAAAGGTCTTCCGGGTATACAGGTATTCCTTATAATCCTCCTCAAGGGCTTCTAAATTGGTCCAACTGAGGATGTGGTTAAAAATCACTTCAGCATTCACCGGTGAGCTTGCGGAATCAGAGAGTAGTATAAAACATTCGTAGAGGATCCGCTGGTAATCAATGGTTCTGCTGTCTTTTTTTTCACTGTCTTTAAAGAAAGAGACCAAAGCCCAAGATACACTTTGCAAATACTCAGGAAACCCCTGCATATCTGCCAGCAGTACTGATTCCAGGGAAGGAGCCTTATCTCCCAGGTTTTTTACGGTTTCAAGCCAGGCTAAATTTTCTTCATAGATTAATCCCCCAGGAGATCTCCGGTTTGGTTCAAGAGACGCGCTGCTTCTGTCTGAAGTTTCGGTCTGTACCTCAGGAGCGGCAGGCTCAAAGATGAGGGTACTAAAATAGATGGCGAATCCTTCCCGAATCCAGGCAGGAGGCTGAGGGATAAACGCCCGCAGGTATTGGATAAAGGCCTGATGGGGAAACATCCGGGCCTCCTCAGGACTGCCCCGGTGTATAACCAGTTCCCTCCGTTCAGGCTGATTATAATGCAGATACACTGCCCCGGGGCTGGTTTTATGCTCTAAGTGCTCGAAGATATAGGCGTCATAATCTTCTTTAGAGGTATAGACCCGGACTTTTAAGGGTGCCTGTATTGTTTCCTCCTTAAAATGAAAAACGCGGTTATACAGCTTAAACCGGGTTTCCAATTCCTGGGCAAGAATAGCCGCATCCGCACTTCCGCTATCAGTCTGTACCGTGTAATATTTGCTGGTTATCGTAACCATTGCCGGTTCAGCCCTAAGCGCGGGGGAAACATACACAAGTAAAACCACAAAAAAGAGAAAAACGTAAAAATAACGTTTCATGGTAACTCCTTTTACCTTCATCACCTTTAAATCACTATGCTATACCCTTGATCAAGGGCATTGATTGAAAGCATTTTTATAGAGCAGGCGTTTATACACCTCTCTTTTATTATCGAACATTTAAACCTGTTTTAAAACTCGATTAGTACAAGACCTATAATCTCATGAAACGGGCTCCCTGTATACAGACTTTGCTATATTTCTATTGACAGAATATTGTAAATATGCTAATATAAGCATTAATAATGAGTAAAATAACAAATATGTTAATAAAATATAGTATTTTTCCAATATCAGGTAGCGGGAAAATATGTTTTCCGGGAATGGATCACGGGGACGGCCATGGAAAGCCCTAAGCCCTATCTTTTTACCGATGATAATTCCCGGACAATGGAAGACTACGCCTGCTCTATCCGGCGTCTGGAACGGCCCCGGGGAAGGGTGGATGTAGTTCTGGACACGGACATGTTTAACGAGGTGGATGACCAGTTTGCCCTGGCTTACCTACTCCAATACCAGGACAAGCTGAACCTCAAGGGGATTTACGCGGCACCCTTCTTCAATCACCACTCCACCGGGCCGGCGGATGGAATGGAACGGAGTTATGAGGAAATTTTCCGCGTTCTGGAGATACTGGACCGGAGCGTCTACGGCAAAACGGCCTTTAAAGGTTCGGACCGCTTTCTGGCAGACGAAAAAAGCCCTGTCGATTCTCCGGCGGCCCGGGACTTGATCCGGCTGTCGGAGTGTTATGGCCCTGAACAGCCGCTTTATATTATCGGTATTGCCGCCTGTACCAATATCGCTTCCGCCCTGCTCCTCTGCCCGGAAATGAAAGACCGGGTGTGTATCATCTGGCTGGGGGGCATGGGCTTTGAATGGTATGACAACCGATCCTTTAATGCGGGACAGGATCTGGCCGCCGCGCGGGTGCTTTTGGGAAGTGGTGCTCCGGTCGTCCTGCTTCCGGGGCGGGGGGTACTCGACCGTTTCGCCACCACCGGGCCCGAACTGGAATATTGGCTCCGGGGGAAGAACGCCTTTTGCGATTACATCGTTGATAAGACCATGCGGGAAGCAGAACTTTGCGGTGGTGGGCAATGCTGGAGCCGGCCCCTGTCCGACGTGGCCGCGGTGGCCTGGCCCCTGGGACAGAATTTTATGCTTGACCGACTGGAACACAGTCCTGTGATGGAATACGACCATTTATACGCGAAAGATAAACGGCGTTTGTTTATCCGTTATGTATACAGTATTAACCGGGATAAGTTGATGGGGGATTTGTTTAACAAACTGGCACAATATCCCGGTTGATAAAAAAGGAGCAAGCTATAGTATGGCTGTTTTAATAGAAGCAACTAAAACGCCGATGCACCCAAAAGGGCAACTTTCTGGAGAGAAGATTTTTCGGAAAATCGAACCTTATCTATATCTCCTGCCGGCTTTTTTCTTTCTCATCTTGTTTACCTATTATCCCTTCATAAAAAACATGGTCCTTAGTTTCTTTTCTGTAAATAGGTATCGGGAGGTAAACGGCTTTACGGGTTTTGCCAATTACCTGCGGGTCTTGGGGGACGAAAAATTTATCCAGGCGATCGGTAATACCTTCCTCTACGGAGCGGCGACCGTGCCTACGAGTATTATCTTTGGTTTCGCGCTGGCGCTGCTGGCCCGGCGGCGTACGAAAAGCTCCCTGGTCTATGAAGCCCTTTATGCCCTTTCCATGGCGATTTCCGCCTCTGTGTCCGCCATGATTTTCCAGCTTGCCTTAAACCCCTCCATGGGAATCGTCAACAAGGTCTTTGCTCTGGATGTTTCCTGGCTGACTAATCCCAAGACCGCCCTTTTTTCGCTCATTTCCATCCAGATATGGGCCAATATCGGATACAACTTTATCTTTCTTTTATCCGCCCTGCGGGGTATGAGCGAAGAGGTACTGGAAGGGGCCAAACTGGACGGCGCCTCGGGCTTCAGGCTTCTCGGCCGAGTCATTATTCCCATAATCTCCCCAACCCTGCTTTTTTTGCTGGTAAAGGACATTGCCTATGCCATGACCACCTGCAGCTTTACCCTTATCTTGACCTATCCCGTGTTTCACAGCGGCGGCCCCCAGGGTACAACGGAAATGATCATGTCCTATATCTACGGCAAAGGGATCCGGGGAACCAACTACAACGCGGCCTTTGCCGCGACTATGGCGGGATTTGTGCTGTCCGCGGCGATGATGGCCTTGAGCCTGGCCCTTGAAAAAAAGAAGGTACATTACACATGAATAAAAGGCTGATGAAAGACGGAGTATATCAGGCCGCTTGCATCTTTATAGGACTATTGCTCATGCTGCCGGTCATCTATGCGGTTTCTGTATCATTTATGACCCCTAATGAAATCCTCGTAAAGGACCTGCGGTTTTTCCCCGGAACCTTCGGATACCTGGAAAATTACCTTGTCGTTTTTACCCAAACCAAGGTATTCCGGTTCATGGTCAATTCCTTTGTGGTTGCCTTTGTATCAAGCGCGATCCGTATTGTTACCGCCAGTATGGCCGCCTTCTCCTTTGCCTTCTTTGACTACCGGGGAAAATATTTTCTTTTCTATTTGGTTGTCGGCAGCATGATCATCCCCGCCGATGTACTGGTAGTGCAGAACTACTTTACCACGGCGGAGCTGGGGCTTATCAACACCTATATAGGCATGATGGTGATCTTTTTGGTTTCCGCCATGAACATCTTCGTAATGAGGCAGAATTTTCTTTCCTATTCAAAAAGTCTGCGGGAAGCGGCGCTGGTTGACGGATGCGGTAATTTTAAATTCTATTCCCGTATTTTAATGCCCTCCAATACGCCGCTTATCACCACCGTATTTATTTCTTCTTTTGTAGGAACCTGGAACACCTACCTCTGGCCCCTGTTGGTTACCAACGTCAATGAAATGCGTACCGCCCAGGTTGCTGTTACCATGCTGAACATCAATGAGGGAAGCAGTTATGGGCCCGGCGCGGTTATGGCCGCCGCTGTGGTTATTTTGATTCCGTCTATTCTTATTTTTCTGATATTCCAGAGACGGATTGTCGGCGGTATCATGGTGGGGGCGGTAAAAGGTTAGGTCCGATACAGGCAGCCCAGTAATGAAAACAAAGGCGCTTCGGCCCGATTGGCGGGCTTACTATTTTTTAGGAGGAACGAGATGAAAAGATTTTTTTTGACGGTTTTATTATGTGCCGTTGCGGTTTCCCTATTTGCGGGAGGGAAAGAGGAGAAAAGCGGCGGGTCGGGTGCACCAGCAGGAAAGACCGTAGAGGTTGTGTTTTGGCACAGTACCTCGGGCGCCACCGGGGAAGCCCTGGAAAACATTATCAAGGCTTATAACGAAGGTCCGGGAAGGGAGAAGAATATCCATGTGAACCTGGTTTATCAGGGCTATGAAGGAACCGACAAGGTTATCCTTGCCTACCAGACCAGGGATACGGCCAACGCCCCGGATATCAACCAGGGCCTGACTTCCACCATTCCCTCGGTCATGGACATGGGCTGGAGCGTTTCCGTCGAGCGGTTTCTTACGTCCCAGAATTCACCGGTAACCAAGAACACCTTTTATCCAGCCCTGCAGCGGAGCTGCACCTATGAAGGCGAAATGGCGGCCATACCCTTCGCGAATTCAATTCCTCTGTTGTATTACAACGTGGAAATGCTCCGGGAAGCCGGTTACAGTAAGCCTCCCGAGACCATGGATCAACTGACGGAGTATGTAAAGAAACTTACCCTGAGGCAGGGGAACAATGTCTCCCGCTACGGCCTTAACATGCAGACCAAACGGTACCAGCTTGTGGAATTCTGCGTCAGCCAGAAGCCGAACGCCTTTTTCGGCGACAACGAAGGGGGCCGCTCCGCGCCCATGACCAGGATTACCGCCGGTGAAGACGGAACCCTTAGGGCATTTTTGGAAAAACTGCAAAAGCTCCTGGATACCGGGGGCTACAAGTATGTGGAGGACAGCATCAACGAGGAATTCGCCCAGGGGCTTTCCGCCATGGTTATCATGTCGTCTTCCAGAATCGGCACCATGGATCGTCTGATGCCCGGCAGGTACATGACCGCTTTTCTACCCAAGGTCAATCCGGGAGACTCAGGGGGCGCGGCGGTCGGCGGAAGCTGCCTGAACCTATTTGACCGGGGCGATAACGCCCGCCTTAATGCCGCTTGGGATGTCATCCAGTGGTGCGTATCCCGGGAAAACCAGTACGCCTTTTCTACCGCCTCCGGTTATATCCCGGTCAATATGGCCTGCGAGGCCATGCCGGAAATGCAGGCCTACTACCGGGAAAACCCCCAGTACAAGGCGGCGCTGGATCAGATGAAGGCGGCGAGCCCCCTGGCCCAGGAACCGTTGGACCTGACCTACAACGAGATCAACGGCATCATCACCGAAGTGATGCTGGAATTCTGCCAGGGGAAACTTGATGTAAACGGCGCGGTAGCAAAAATCGTCGCCGAATGTAACGCTTCCCTTAATGAGTACCACGCGGCTAATGACTAAAAAGCCCGGCGCAATCCGCCTGGTCGTAAGCGATTTAGACGGTACCCTGCTCGATCCGGAACGGCGGATACCCCAGGAAGCGGTAGATGTTGTTGCGGCCCTCAAGGAACGGGGGATAGGCTTTAGTTTTATTACCGGACGCCCGCCCTACGGGGTGAAAGATTTCGCCCTGCGGGCGGGGGTGGAGGGGCCTATGGCCGGCTGCAACGGCGCCCTTATCTTTGAGGGGGAGAAGGTCCTGGCGCAGCATTCCTTCCGGATGGAACCGCTGCGGACGCTGATGGAAGAGGCGGCGGCCCAGGGAATGACCGTGCTGTTTTATGCCGGCGGCAGGGAATGGTGTCTGGCGGAGACCGAATGGACCCGAAGCCGCCAGATGCCGGCCCGGCGGCCGGACTGGGGGAAGGGAGAACCAGCGGAAAAGGTCAATATTTTTTCCGAGGAAAGGGCCCCGTTTTTTGCGGCCCTCCTTCCCCAAATCAAAACCCTGTCCGACTCCTATTCCATCGCCGTCTACGGGTCTTCCGGCTGCGAGATTGTGTCCGCCGCGGTAAACAAGGCAAGCGCCCTGGTGGAAC
>JAISBK010000144.1 GCA_031266255.1 Treponema sp. | reverse complement strand
CCGAAAGTCCCTATGCCGTAGGGGGAGGGCAAACTGCTTACCGCAAGCAGGATACCCGCTTTTCGTCTGTTTGTCGTAAAAGAATCTGTTTTCATACGTTTTTTGTCGTGTATCCTTATCAAAAAATGCATGTTGTTTCATACATTCATTGTATCATAATTCGGTATGTTTTTAAAGAGTTTCCAGAAGTGCCCTTGCCATATAGACGCACCACCCGCCCAGAGGCTTTAGCCAGAAACCAATACCACCATGCTTTGGGATTGGGTAAGGTATTGGTCAGGATAGACCATAGGCTTTTCCGCACCAGGGGTACAAATATCCTCTGGAGAAGGCAGACCAGTATCAATGGCCCGGACCCATCGTTTGCCCTCCAAAGGCGGACATACCTTGAAGGAAACCTGGGTTGCCCCCGCGTTGAACATAATAAAGAAATCATTATCATCCCGGTCCTCTAGAATATCCGCTTTGCTGCCGTCCATCCGCAGGGCAAGGCAGGTAGGGATCTCTTCCCAATCAGGTGCTTCCCCTGTTTCATCAAACCAGCTTATATCAGGAATCGCATTGTAGTTCCCGTCCTTGCCCGTGTAGAATTCCGGGCGCATAAATCCAGGATGCCGAAGCCGGAACGCAATCATCTCCCTTACAAACCGGAAAAGGCCCTGGTTCTTTTCCAGTAATGACCAGTCGTACCAGGAGATTTCATTGTCCTGACAATAAGCGTTGTTGTTTCCCCCTTGAGTCCGCCCCATTTCATCTCCTCCCAGGATCATCGGGGTTCCCAAGGAAACCATCAAGGTAGCAATATAATTTTTCATAAGCCGTTCCCGAACCAATTCAATCACCGGGTTCAATGAAGGGCCTTCAAACCCATAGTTGGCACTGTAATTTGTATCATTGCCGTCCCGGTTCTGCTCGCCGTTTTCCTCGTTATGCTTAACCCCATAGGATACCAGGTCTTTAAGGGTGAACCCATCATGGCTCGTGATGAAGTTTATCGAATGAAAGGGCTTCCGCCCGTCTCTGAGGTACAGATCTGAACTCCCCGCAAGCCGAGTGGCCAAATGCCGGGTCTGGTGGGCGTCCCCCCGCCAGTATTTCCGTACATCATCCCGGTAACGGTCGTTCCATTCCGCCCAGCGGCCTCCAGGAAACCAGCCCACTTGGTAGGCCCCCCCGGCGTCCCAGGCTTCGGCGATGATCTTGGTATGCCGCAACACGGGATCTTCGGCGATCCGTTCCAGGGTGGGGGGATTTTCCATGAGCCGCCCCTGCTGATCTCGACCCAGGATAGAACCTAAGTCAAAGCGGAAGCCGTCTATATGCATCTCCATGACCCAGTAGCGCAGACAGTCCAGGATGAAACCCCGCACCACCGGATTATTACAGTTTACCGTATTGCCACAGCCTGCATAGTTCTTATAGTACCGCTTATTTTCGTCTAATATATAATAAATCCGGTTATCCAGACCCCGGAAGGAGAATGTAGGCCCTCGTTCATTTCCCTCAGCCGTATGGTTAAACACGATGTCTAGGATCACTTCCAGGCCTGCCTTATGCAGTTCTCGTACCATCTCTTTGAATTCCCGCACCTGTCCTCCCAAACGGGAATCCGAAGCATAAGAACCCTTAGGGGCAAAAAAGGCAACCGTGGAATACCCCCAATAATTAATCAAGGGCTTCCCGGTCCGGGGGTTTATCCCGGTATGTTCCCGTTCATTGAATTCTTGAATGGGCAGGAATTCCAAGCTGGTGATACCCAGTTCCTTGAAAAAGGGGATCTTTTCGATCACTCCCCGGTAGGTACCGGGATGTTCTACCCCGGACTGAGGATGTTTGGTGAGACCCCTCACATGGGTTTCATAGAGCACACTGAACCTGAGAGGATAGTTGAGAGGTCTATCTCCCTGCCAATCAAAGGCATCATCGATCACGATGCACCGTGGTTTACTATGCAGATCATCGAATTGAGAAAAGGAGATATCCCCCAGGGGGTCATCAGGATTGTACCCCGTACCTGACCGTTGATCCCAGCGGCTTAAATCAGTCAGCGCCTTGGCATAGGGATCAAGCAACGCTTTATGGGGATTAAACCGAAACCCATTTTCCGGGATATAAGGCCCATCCACTTGATAGAGGTAGAGCGCTCCCGCCTTAAGCCCCCGAATGTGGCAATGCCATATATCACCGGTCTGGTTTATCTGCCTATCCAGTTTCCATTGCTTGTAGGCGCTGTCCGGTTCTGATGACGCAAAAAGCACTAAGGTAACTGAACGAGCATGCCGAGAGAACACGGAAAAATTCACCCCTTGACCAGTCAATGTAGCACCTAGGGGCAGGGCTTTCCCTGGTTCAAAGATACACTCTTCAAAAGCCATACTAAGACCATCCTCCGTTTACGTTATAAATACCGTTTGGGTTCTCCCTGATGTACCAGGGCGTATAGTTCAATGTACTGTTTGACCGTACTAGCCGCAATCTTCCCCAGCAACACCTCTTCAACCTGAAAGAGACCCACTTCACTGGACATGGCTATCTCAATGCGGATAGGATGCTCATTTCCCTGAGAAATACGAACCTCTTCAATAGAATTAGCGGAGTATTTATGGATATCCCCTACCTTTGGAGATCCTGAGATAGCCATAGGAATTCGCGCCCGGCCTTTGGTCATGTCACAGCCGTCGGCCACTAGGAGGATCCCCGCTTCCAAGGAATGGATGATCCGATTACCCATGTGTCCGCTAATACCTTCCAAGGCTAAGGAGCGGACCGTAACCTGTTTCTGGATATTTCCGTCATACACCTGCCGTAAGAGTCTATCCAAAATCGGGTATGCCAGATACGCACTGTGGATTTCATGGTCCTGTCGGCCTAGGGACATACCGATATCGTGGAGGAACCCGGCCATGAGTAGCCCGATGAGGCTATCCTCGAAGCTACCACATTCTTCCCGTTCTAAACTGGTCTGAATTTTTGCCGCCCGGATCAGTCCCAGCATGATAAGCCCATTGAGCGCTACCGTACGCATGTGTACTGGTCCATGATCATTATAGCCCAAGCGCTTAATGGAAACCGTATTGGCATATTCTTGTATGGCCTGGATTTCCTCATCTTCGATGATACCTTTTCCCGCAGCCACCGCCTTGCCTGAAAGGTTCAAGCCCTTAAGGGTATCCATAATTTTCGTATTCAAAACTATTTCTTTTTGAGATCGCACCTATCCTTCTCCTCTTCTGATTCCTTTCTGTCCTAATGGAGCATCACTTCTCCACCGGTCACCGGAATCGCTTGACCGGTTTCATACTCCTGTTCAATAAGGTAATACATGGCCCGCGCCACATCATCTCCGGTACAAGCCCGTTTCATCGGAACCTTACCGCTCTTAAAGTATCGTACAAAAAGACCCTGTTCAGGGTCAGTCCACAAAGAATGATCAGAGAAATTCCCGGGACAAATCGCGTTGACCTTGATGTTGTATTCCACCAGTTCCATGGCTGCACTGCTTACCAGTCCAAGCCCGCCGAATTTACTCCCTGCATTAGCACCGAAGTTTTCAGATCCGATAAGACCAAGCTTTGAGTTTATCTGGATGATGTCGGTCTTCCAGTGAGGAGCGGTACGATGCTGCCGCCTGAACAGTAAGCCTCCGTATTTGAGCATGAGAAAGAACCCGATATAGTTGACATCCGTAACCGCCTGAAAATCCTTCAGGGACTGTTCCAAAACAGACTTGGCATTGAGCAACCCTCCGTTGCTGATACAGATATCAAGTCCCCCGGTAGTCTCCGCTATGGTTTTGAACAAGCCTTTTACCGACGCTTCATCGGCTTCATGCACCTGCAGGGCAATCACGGCGGTTCGCTTCTCTACCCTGTTGATCTGCTCTGCCAATTGCTGCATCTGCTCCAGATCAGCATCCGCAATAAAAACCAAAGCCCCTGAGCGGGCAAGGCTTCGTACCAATTCTGTACCCATATTTTTTTCTTCTTTTTTAATTCCGCCGGTTACGAGGACCGCCTTATTCCGGACCACCTCTACCCGCTGCGCGGTATCAAACTCGGAAATCCAGGAACTATTCGTGGACGGATCCTTGGGTAACGACTCTTTGAGAAACGAATCATCTTGCTCGGCCATCCGTTGCTTGGCGGAATCCAAGTTTCGATCTATCCAATAACAGGCTTTTACCGTATCACCGCTTTTGAGCACCACACAGGATGGTTCCTGTTTGAAGGTTTGGGGCTGTACAAACGCATTCACCCCTGCAGGGGCTATGTCAAATTCCCAGGCAGTATACGCCTCCCGAAATATTTTTGCCGCAGCTTCTTCATTTAAAGGACCTGTATCGGTCAATGCTGATCCAATATCTACCGTAAGAGCTGCTGGCGGTATTTTCTCCAATCCCGAGTCATACATGACAACCCAGGGGTAACCTGCGGTATTAATGCACAAGCCTCGAATAATAGGTGCAAAAACTGCATGTATATCCGTCTGATCGCTTGTTTTATCCCATTCCATATTGCTTCTCCTTATTGATGCTTAATTATGAGCATGTATCCCTTTTTTTAATGCCTCCATCTTGCCTTAATCCTAGAGTGTAGTGCCTAGTATACTTGATCCTAGTAAGGTTATCCAGATAGGGATCAGGGATAGAGGGTGCTATAGATTACAAAGAGAGCACAAGTAAGGAGCATGCCTTGTTTTATATCCCGTATTCGCCTTCTTAAATCAAGTAAAACGGTCTAAAGCCCGTTTTCTCACTTGATTTAAGAAAAGTCATAAAAATCCTTAAAAGCAAGGAAAAACAGGGCAAATGAGCCCATAATGCCTTGGGTGGTATCCGATAACTATAGTATGCGTAATCTTGCCTTGGTGCTTATCTCCTTGTTTCTGGCGGAAACCTTAGCCTATAGTCAGGAACAACTCCTTTTTGAAATCCTTCCCGGAAGCCCGGATTTATCCATAAGCCAAGAGGATCTTCGGATCGAACAAGGGGCTGACGGGGGATTTCACTTATTTATACTCAAGAAACCCTCTATTGCCTCGGTACTGCTTACCGAGACAACCCGGGATCCCTCCTTGCAGGAACCTAATTATGCCTACCGTACTCCTGAATGGAATCCGGTAAACGGTGATGAAATCAGACTCATCAACGAAGTCCCGATTACCCGAACCAGCCGGGTCTGGTCTCTCATTGATTCCACCCCGGAGATGCACCCTGAATTCGGAGAAGTCTTTCATATCTATATTCCCTATATTCTCTATTACGGCTACGATAATACCCGGCATGGGGAAATCTATGTACAAGATGGAACCTATTTTAATATTCGAAGTTTTTCCCTGCCTTATGGAGATTATCGTGGAAACTTCAAGGATAACCCCTTTATCCTGGAAGTCATCCAAAAACCCCTGGAAGGCCCACCTGATAGAAACTATATGCGGGATACGATTAATACGTTTGCCGAAATAACAACTACCACCCATGGGGATTTGCTCTGGTCCCGAGAACCCGCTGATTTAGTGGACAAAATTAAAGGGATTCTGGACAAAGAACGGCGGAAAGCCCTGGATGTCGTGATCTGTCTGGATACTACCAGAAGTATGCAAGAAGATATTAGTGCGATTAAGCGTACTGTCCCGCCGCTGCTGAAAGAAATGGTTTCTGAATTTTCCTCATTCCGGGTGGGTTTGGTTCTATACCAGGATTACACCCAGTCTGCCTACCTTACCAGGATTATTCCCTTCACCGATAACCTCAACGATTTTCAAAGGGTCCTCAATGGAGTCCAAGTGGGCAATGGAGGAGATATCCCCGAAGCAGTATACGAGGCCCTCTACGAAGGACTCTTACGGTTTTCCTGGGAAGCAGAAGCCAAGTGCATCATCCTCATCGGTGATGCCCCGCCACATCCTCGGCCCAAAGGGAAGATAACCAAAGACATGGTATTCGAAACTGCCGCGGAAAAGCAAATCCAAATACACGCCATCATCCTCCCTCAATAACGCCTGCGGCGGGCGAATTGGGTACGGCATGGTTACCAAATGCGGTTCACGTCCCTTCGTTCCTGTTTCTAGACACTGTTAGAAAAGCTTGACACACGGGCCGGGAGCGGGTATAGGTAGGGGAGACTAGGGGATTACATCTGGAAAGGGAGACCGCCCAAAATATCACACTACCGGGTGTTTTAATGACTCTTCCTATTTTGTATATCTTCATTCCGTTCTATAATAATGCGAGTTCGATGAAAAGCTAAACGAAGACAGGCAGACTCCTTTCATCGCGGAAGCCCCGAATGCACGGCTTATGGGGCAGAAAACTATAGGCTGATAACCCCGCCAGTAGCCCGTTTCCGCAGTAACAGCTTGTCTCTCATGTCCATCAATACATGGCACTATACTAGATTTGGGTAGGGGTCTTTATCTTGTCGAAGTCACGTTATTTTATATATTCCATAAATTCTATCCCGTTCTTTTCCTGTTCTATCATTTTCCATTTTCTCCTTTGAATATCCTAATTTCATTATTTCTAATTTTTCTCCAATATTGTTTATTTCTTCTTCATTAGAGAAATGTATTGTTAGGCCGTTTCTGATCTCAAATGTATTTCCTTCTATCATTTTTCCTATCCCATACAACATATCTTTATCTGAAAGGCAGGAAATCATTATTCTTCCGGTATTTTTACAATGTTTTATACAGTTTTCTATGACTGTTTTTCTTTTTTCTTCCTGGAATAATTGTATTATATCATAACAAAAAACTGCATCATATTTTTTATTTAAATTCATATCCAGTACCGACCCCTTTATAAAATTTATTTCTGGTGCAAATATTTTTCCAATATTTATTGCTTCTTCTGAAATTTCTATTCCGTCAACGTGATAACCATTTTCAACAAAATATTTTCCATTTCTCCCATACCCTGCCCCAATTACCAAAATATCTTTTGTATTATTTTCTTTAAAAATCTTTTCACATATTACTGTGATACTACTTGGTTCAACTCCCCAAATAAGTTGTTCCGTTATATATCTTTTATTCCAAAAATTATCCATAACAATTATAGTGCTCTATTATTGCAATAATTGCAATACCTTGTATTTCTTCCAGATATTTTTCAGCAAAAATTGCACATAACGTCCCGGCTGGTTACGACATGTTGGTGAAGGTTTGCAGTAGGAATAAAGCGCAGCGGAATGACACAGCAAAACCGCGTAGCCTGAACCGCCAAACAGGCTCGGTTGGTGATGCTTATGCTCAGTACGGCACTGATGTCTCGTATGCCAATTCCCCGGACCAGCATAATCCGGTTAATATTCCATGGATGTGGAAGATGGGAACGGGGTAAGTACGGTAGCCAACAACCGGGAGCTGAATCCGAACTTAGTATTGAATTGGCGAAAGCAGAGGGTTGAAACTGCCCGGGAAACCTTCACCATAAAGCGTTCAGATATCAGCGGTAAGGTATAAGAGCGCCGGAATAAAGGGCTTACGGTAAAACTCCTTGAAGCGGATCGAGATGGAGGCGGTTCTTGCCGGGTATCCCGAAGTACCTGGCAGGGAATGGCAGAAGCGCGGAGGGGCGACAACGAAGCATAACGACGTGAATTCGATATATAATACTCCATATCCTCATTCACCGCGAATGACGCTGAATATCCAGGTTCTTCCCAAAAGTTGACCCTGGTGTATACTTGGGGCTCTTGTGAGAGAATCTCGTTTATAGTACCCTATATATAGGAGCTGGTTAATGGATACGAGCTCTGAACTTAACAGCGGAAGAGAACATGAAAAACATAGTACGCTTGATGTTTGTTTTTAGTATAGGGTTCGTTGTGCTATTTGTAGTGCCGTGGGTGATGTATTGGTTTTATATCCGCTTAGAACCGTCGGTACAAGCTGGGCTGGTATCTGAACGAGGGAGCTTTTGGGTGATGGTACTTCCTATTACTATCTACGGTACTATGTTGGTGGGCCTGAGATATACCGCCCGAGTCAGTATGCCTATTTCCCTTTCTATTATGAGTCTGGTGATTTTAGGGATAGGATGGACTGGGGTACTCACCCTGGGGATAAGCCGGATCCAAGCTATACCGGTGCCTCTATCCCAGGATAAAATCTTCAGCTTAGGAGAACCGGGTTTGCTGCTTTCCCAGACAGATACGTCCGAGGTATTCCTGTCGGATCCCCATAAGCCCCAAAGTCCCCAGGTGATTTCGGTGCAGGATAAGCCGTTGGTATACGAGCCGGTACCCCACGCAGATGCTC
Organism: Treponema sp.; assembly: GCA_031266255.1. Classification (GTDB taxonomy): domain Bacteria; phylum Spirochaetota; class Spirochaetia; order Treponematales; family Breznakiellaceae; genus JAIRLU01. Next base: position 11,217 of record JAISBK010000144.1, on the reverse strand, counting down.
TTTCAGGGATCCGGGGAATGTCCCTGAGTCCTTTTCGAATCAATGCCCCTGCTGCTCTGCAAGGAATCAGCCATGATCTTGCATCTACCGCAACCCAGCTCAATACCCGGTTAAACCAAGGGTTCATACCGTTTATTATCTATGTAGGCGGACTTATGGTGTTGCTCAGTTCCCTACGGGTTATATTTACGCTGGGGGCTTGGCCTCTGGCAAACCTTTGTATAGGAATGGTGGTCTTTCGGGGGGTTTTGGCTTTGGAAGCGCTGCTTAACACCCCGCGGATTCAGAGCGACCTCTACTCCCTGGTAGGTGAGCGAATCCCTAAACCCTTACTTGGTTCCCTGCTCTTGTATCTCTTGGGATTGTTCCTGATCCTTTACACCGTGGTGTTCCAGCTTGTCAAATCACGGAGCTTCCGGTGAAGGCTCGTAACGATAGTAAGGGCGCTAAAAAAACGTTCTTCAGCCCCCTCGTGGTTTTTATCCTCTACATGGTAGTATCGGGTATGGTGATTATGGGGGGGCAGTTCTTGGTTCCGGGAGAACTGCCGCCTTTGCCTATTTATGCCCGTTCTTGGAACCTTTGTCAGGGATTCCTGACGTTTTTTGCTCTTTTTCCCGCCTTGACTATGACCGGTTTAATCATTCCTTATGGCTTACTCGATAATAGCCGACAAGGGGGTCGTTCTTTTGGGTCTTTGCAATTCTTTCAAGGCCCCCTTAATACTGCTCTCGGCGCTACGGTAGTGTACGGGATATTGTTTTTCCTGGTGTTTCCCTTGACAAGGGACATTGAAGACTACCTGCGTTCTCAAGGGCAGAGCTTCACCTTATCCAAAGAAAAAGCCCAGCTCCATGCTGCTATGGACGCATGGCCCCAAGTAGCGCACCATATCATGATATGTGAACGAATCTGGCCAGAAAGCCCGGAAATTGAGCAGATCAAAATGGAAATGGCTAACAAGCTCGAAGCACGGCAGATTGCTGAGATTGAGGCCCGGATGAGAGCCACGGCTACGTCTAAGGAAACAAACCCGGTATATCCCGGCCAGATATTTCAGCAGCGGCAGCCGGTAAACGCGGCAGAAGCATTGACTATGGCGACGCGTTGTTTCGAGGAGGAGCGATACTTTGATGCCCATTGGCTGGGGATCCTGGCTTCCCGTATTGCTCCTCGGGGCAGCCCTGTATACATCCAGGGCCTTGCTATTGCAAACCGATCCTGGGATACCTTGGGTCAATTAGCGCCTGATGCCCAGGACCGGCGGGCATATACCTTGTATCATCAGAAACGGACGGGATATGAGGCAATGGTAGCAGGCGACTGGATCAGGGCGTACTATGTTTTCAAGGAACTTGTTGATGAGACTCCTGGGGATCCGGATGTAACCAAGTTTCTTGCCCTAAGCACCCAGGGCGTCCAGGGTCAGGCTTTTTTTACAGATGAAATAGACCCGGCAGTAGGGAATACGTTCACCGATACGATGTTTTCTTTCCCGGTCGAGGGTACTGCGGGACGGGTGGTGGTGCGAATTCCTTGGCTGTTTATGAATGAAACCCATTCCTATGGGCTTGACCTTGAGCTTATGGCCCTTGATGAGGAAGGATCCCTGCTGTACCAGGTTACCGTGCCGTATGTCAAATTACTCCCTATCGGTTTAGATGCAAGCTCTCAACTCGTCCTGATGATGCATGCCCTGGATCGGTCTGAGGTAACAAGACAGTACAAACCGATTTGGACTGGTCAGGATCAATCCCATGCCGGAGAGACCCGGCTCATACTGGATATACGGTATACGGATTTTCTGTTTCTGGCAAAAGTCAGGCAGGGCTTAGAACCCCTTTCAATAAGGGAGCTTATTGCTGCCGTAAAAACCATCGGTTCCTATGGGCATATCCCCCAGGTATTTCAAGCGGAAATGGTATACCGGCTTTCGATACCTGCCGTTTTTCTACCCATATCCATACTATCCCTTATCATAGGGTGGAGATACCGTTCCCGCAGACAGAGCCTATACCTGGTTCCTATGTTGGTGATCCTGCCCCTGATATGCAACTGGATAGTGGTATGTTACCGGAATGTACTCAATATCCTGAGCATTTGGTCGGTTATCTCCTTTGGCTTTCCGGTAACCCTGGGGATCTTCACCTTGGGCGTTATCGTCATGCTGATTTGTTCCCTGATCTTCTTGGCTACCCAATAGGGCTGATTAACCTACGACTGTTTATCCGCGCGCCCAAGGAGGATAATCGAGGAACGAGGTTTTCATATCCCCGTTCTATTTGATAGACATTGCGGATAATGCTTTTCCCTTGCGCGCACATGGCCGCTATCACCATAGCCATTCCTGCCCGCACGTCAGGACTAAACAATTCTGAACCGGAGAGTTGGGTGGGGCCTGAAATTACCGCCCGATGGGGATCGCAGAGCACGATCCGGGCGCCCATGGCAATGAGCTTATCCACAAAAAACATCCGGGACTCAAACATCTTTTCATGCACCAATACCGTACCTCTGACTTGGGTAGCTACCACGGAGACGATACTGGTAAGATCCGGCGGAAAACCAGGCCAAGGAGCATCATCAATTTTAGGGATCATACCCCCTAAATCGCAATTTACCGCCAGGACTTGTTTCTGAGGAACATGCACGGTAGTGCCTTCGTGTTCCCAGGTGATACCCAATTTACCAAAAGCTATCTTGGTAGGCCGCAGATCCTGAGGAAGGGGCCCTTGGATGGTGAGGTCGCCCTGGGTAGCCGCTGCAAGGCCGATGAAAGAACCTACTTCCATGAAATCCGCTCCAATTTCAAAGGTACAGCCAGACAGTTTCTTAACCCCTTGGATGATAAGAATATTGGAACCGATTCCTTGGATCCGGGCACCCATAGAGACCAGCATACGGCACAGATCCTGCACATGAGGTTCGCTGGCCGCATTGGTCAATATAGTTTCTCCTTTGGCAAGAACCGCGGCCATGAGTGCATTTTCCGTGGCAGTTACCGAAGTTTCATCCAGGAATATGTCCGCCCCCTGCAAGGCCAGGGCGCTAAAGGTAAACGCGTCGTTGCTGGTTACCGATGCACCCAATTCGGTCAGTGCAAGGAAATGAGTATCAAGCCTGCGCCGGCCAATGATGTCTCCCCCTGGCGGGGGAAGAACCACTTTTCCAGTCCTGGCCAGCAAGGGACCGGCAAACAAGATGGAAGCCCGGATCTTTCGGGCATATTCTTCAGGAATCGCGGACGTGGTGATATTCCCCAGGTTCATACGGTACTCATTAGCAGAGATGGCCTGCACTTCACCGCCTAGAGAACGGTATACCCCCAGCATAACCTGGACATCTTCTATATCGGGGATATTGCGGAGTATGACCGGTTCATCGGTTAAAAGCGCGGCGGCAATACAAGGCAATGCGGCGTTTTTATTGCCGCTTGCCCGGATAGTTCCCTTGATGGGATAACCACCCTCAATAAGATACTCATGCATAACAAGACTGTATCTGAATGGGTCTGCTCTTGCAACGGTACTGACTGGTTTTGGTGTGAACATTCACAGGGAATCAATAAATCGGTCAATCAGGAACTCCGTATCCCGCGGCCCTGGACAGCCTTCAGGGTGGAACTGCACTGCGGAAAAAGGCCCTTGGGTAGACCGGATCCCCTCAATAGTACGGTCGTTGGCATTGATAAACCAGGGTTCCCAGGTCTTGGGAAGGGTGTCTCCCCGAACAGCATACCCGTGGTTCTGACTGGTGATGTAACAGCGCTGAGTTCCCACTTCGATACAAGGCTGATTCTGCCCCCGATGACCGTAAGGCAGCTTGTAGGTATCTGCCCCTGCAGCCAAGGCCATGATCTGATTCCCCAGACATATCCCGAAAATGGGTTTACCCCGTTCAAAAGCATGACGGATCCCGGCGATAGTTTTACTACAGGCCTTAGGGTCTCCAGGACCATTGGAAAGGAAAAGACCGTCATACGCAAGTTCCCTGAGATCCTGATCCCAGGGAAGACAGACCACTTCAACCTGCCGGGCAAGCAGGCAGCGCAGGATATTGGCCTTGGCCCCGCAGTCGATGAGGGCTATCCGGGGAATTTTGACGCCTTCGCTCCCTAGGGGTCTAAAGGTCTTAGGTTCCTTGGGGGAAACATCCGCCACGGGGTGGGAGAGGATCCCTGAATCCATGGTTACCTCCCGGCTCCCCTCAAGAAGAATCTTACCCTGCATGACCCCCTGTTCCCGTAACCGGCAGGTGAGGGAACGAGTATCTATACCGTATATTCCGGGAACCTTGTTCCGCTCAAGCCATGCAGAAAGGGTGATCCCTGACGCAAAGTGGCTTGGGTCCTCGCAAACCTCGGCAACCACCAAACCCGCTACCTGGATCCTGGAGGACTCAAAGTGCAGGGGAATCCCGAGAGCGTCTCTATAAGGTTCCCCGGTTTGCGGCTTGACCGGAACCCCGTAATTGCCCACAAGGGGATAGGTTAAGACCAAAATCTGTCCCCGAAAACTGGGATCGGTTAACGACTGAGGGTAACCGGTCATGCCGGTGGTAAAGACTACTTCCCCTGCCTGGGAGCGCTGGTCTCCAAAGGACCAGCCTGCATATTCGGAACCGTCTTCTAAAACAAGCGTTGCTTGGCGAACCTGCCCTGCTGGGAAAGCGCGTTTTTTCATGGTTTCTCTCCCTCATAAGAATCCAGACCGTAATATAACCGTTCTAATATAGACATAGAAGATACCCTTATAGTAGACTGAAATACATAATATGACAAGAATAGCTTATTGATACTCGTTTTAATGCTTATAGAGGAACAGACAGAATGAAATTATCAGGAGGTGTTTATGGGAGATAATAGTCTTATTGAATGGAAAACTGTCTATTCAGTGAGTATACCCGCCATTGATGCACAGCATCAAGAATTAATTAACCTGACGAATTGTCTTAATCAGGCTTGCATGAATGGGACTGAGAGTGGACGGATTTATTTTCAAAAAGTCGTGCATGAGCTGGTACAGTACGTAAAGTTTCACTTCTCTGCAGAAGAAAAGCTCATGGAACGGATTGGTTTTCCTGGCTTGGCTGAGCATAAGAAAGAGCATGAGCATTTTGTTAAGAAGGTGCTTGAAGGAGTTAAGAATTTTGAAAGCGGTAAGGCAATCGTTCCCAATACCTTTGTCCGGTACCTGTTGGATTGGATAGTAACCCATATCGCCAAGACCGATCAAAAATATGGGGCATATATCGCCGATAATAAGATCAAGGTCTTGCCGGAGGATGTATAAGCATACCCAAAACCCTTTGGAGCAGAGGAGATACGCTGGATTTTTTACAGGCGCATTTACAATCCCTTTCAATTAGTGATACTATCCTAAAATGGATGTTACCCCTGCTCCCAGGTTATCCGCTCTTTTCCTTCGTTCCATTGCCTTAGTTCTGATCCTTGGCCAGGTTAGACTCCTGGCTAAAGACCTGGCAGATACACCGGTTTTTATCGTTACCCTCGGCGTGGCCTTTATCGCATCCTGGCTTCTGACCCGAAGACACCTGAATCCCTGGCAAGGGGTGCTTATCATAGCCCTTATCCCCTGGACACTCATGCTCATCATCGCCTTGCCGAGGGTATTTTTTCCGGATACGGCCGCAATCCTGGATGCGCTGCTCCTCAACCTGGCCCGGAATAACTTTGTTTCCTTGGTTCCTTTCTATTGGGCGGGGTTCTCCACGTATTTTTCAGCCCGATCCCGGTTGTTCTTGCGGGCAGATATTATCCTTTCAAATACGCTGCTTCTCGTCATCTTCAGCATTGCCCATACCGCAGATATTGGAGTCTACCGCTGGCCTGTATTCATGATCGCCCTCTTTACCTGCATCCTCTTGCTCCAGATCGTAGCGCTGATCCTCTCCACTGCCCCGGAATTTAAGCTGCGAAAACCAGAGGCCATTGAAGCAGGATTCGCCTTCTGTATCTTGGTACTCATCAGTGGACTCCTGTTCATTCGGCCTTCTCAAGAACGAGCCATTGACCGGGGCGGAGGTCTCCTCGAGCCTAATCTGTTCAGCTTTGATTTTTCTCAGTTTGTGCATTTGGAAAGTGAAATCAGTATGAACGACGATCTGGTATTCATCGTCAAGAAAGACCCTGAAGATACCCATATCCTGTTCAGACGCTATGTACTTTCCGGTTACACCCCTCATCAGGGCTTCTTCCGGTATGAAGCCGTGGACGAAAAGGTCCATCCGCAACGGCTTCCTGAAGGAACCACCGTATTACCCAATCGGGAGTTCAACAAGGCATACCGGGTTACGAATCAAGAATACTACCTGGTTAATTTTGATGCGTCTGCTTTCATCGGCATGAACGATCCGATGCTGATTACCCCCTTTGCAAGTTGGGACGCATCCTCGTTCAGCGTCGCGTATGGGGTTCAGAGTCATACAAGTGAAGCCCTGCCCTTTGAATTGATTGATGCGGTTCGATCCCCCCTCAGCTCAGAAGTTTTTGGGCTGAGCCCTGAAGCCTATGCCTTATATACCGAGTACGGTAGAGATGAACGGATCCAGGCCTTTGCCCAAGAAATATGCGCGGGATTTGAAAATTACTGGGACAAAGTGCAGCTTATTTATGAGCATTTGAAATACGGGGAATACCGGTATAGTCTCAAACCAGGGATCGCCCCGGATGGGGACCAACTGGGCTTTTTCCTGTTCCAATCTAAGAAGGGCTACTGTTCCTATTACGCTTTTTCTATGGCCCTGCTCCTCCGGTCGCTGGGGATTCCTACCAGGGTTGCGGCGGGTTTTTTCATTCAACCGGAAACCAATACCTTTGATTACTATCCGGTTCGTTCCGACATGGCCCATGCCTGGGTAGAGGTGCTGTTCCCAGGGTATGGGTGGATTGAATACGATCCCACCACAGACTTGCTTGCCGAAGGGGAGGAATTTCGGTTTTCCTCTGGGGTCTCTCCAGAGCTCTTTGAACGGCTTATGAAGGAAATTCTGGACAACCATTCCCGGTTAAGTCCTAAACAGGATTCTGGAAATGAACAATTTGAGGAGGACCCTGTTGCTGCTCTTGGAACGCATACGATTCGTTTCCTAAGAAAATACTGGTCTATGGTAGTGCTTATCCTGCTCGGTCTTAGTTTTATATGGATCCGTACCCAACACTGGGTGAGATCTCAACTGAATCGGGATCCCCGGAAAAAAGCGAATCAGCTCTGGGTTCATGTTCGGCAGCGGCTCAACCTGGGCGGATACAGAAAAAGCATCCATGAGGCCGAAGCTGAATGGGCCCGGTCCATGGATCGCCGTATCCACGGGGTGTATCCCCTATATCAGGAAACTGCGGCGGCCCGGTATGCCCCCGCATACACTCAGGACCATTTCATTGCTATGACAAGGACCTACATCCAGTTTTCTCACCAGTATAACCAAGTCCTGCCCTGGTGGAGGCGTATCTTTGCCTGGGTCCTGCCGCCTCTTGCTCTGATCCTGAAACCAGTACAGGCTGGTAAGCCCCGTAACCCAGGACCTGTGCTGCGGCTTTTCTTAGGGTTCCTGTTTGTCGCGCTGAGTGCCGGTCCAGGGCACGCGCAAACCCCAGCTAACGGGGGGGATGCATCCTCTCTCTATACTCAGGCATTGGAAGCCCAAAAAGCGGAAAACTGGGAACGGGCCATTGAGTTGTATACCAGAGGTTCGGAACAGTATCCAGAGGAACCAAGTTTTTCCTGGTCTTTGGGGAACCTATACTATAACCGCCGGCTCTATGGGCTTGCCTGGGATCAGTACCGTAAGACAGAGCAACTCCTCCCGGAAGACCCGGATATCCTATACCAGCTTTCCCGGACCGCGGGGTATCTTAACAATGACCGGGTATCTGTGGTCTATCTGGAACAGGTCCTGGCTCTTCAGCCGGATAATAAGGAAGCCATCGGCAGCCTCGGTTGGATGTATTATAAGCTGCATCGCCTGGAAGAAGGCCAGGTACTCCTTTGCGCTGCGTTGGATCGTTTCGGCCCTGATCCTGATTTTTCTATGACCTTGGGAACCATCTATTCTGATATGTTCCGTTATGAAGAAGCTAAGTATTGGTATCTTCAAGCTATTGCTGGTTCTGAAGCTCTTGGTGCGGATCTATTTACCGCGGTAGCCAACTATAACTTATCGATTCTTGAAACCCGATTCTACCATTTTGACCATGCTTTGGAACGGACTAATGCATCCCTCATGGCCCAAAACCGTGCCTCTGGCCGGTTGGCCCGAGGGGAACTCTTTCTCAGGCGGATGGAATTCAGGCAGGCTTTTTCCGATTATCAGGGGGCCTATGAGATGGATACCTCGCCCCTTTCCAAGGTCAACCTGGCCCAATCCTATCAGATCGCCGGACGCTTGGAAGAGGCTCGTTTGTATGCAGAGGACTGTCTGCGGGAAGGGGATCTCTCTTGGATGCTCAATTACGGTATTGACCCGATCCGGTACAAACGGGATCTCCACGAAATTCTTTCGAATGTATATTCCGGTCTTGAGAAAACTGAATATCTCGTACCGGTCATAACCTGGAAAGAAGAGATCCAGCGGATCTTCCGGGGGATTTCCTATCGTTCTAAAGCAGCAGTCCACCGGCGGCTCTTCTGGAAATACAGTCTCCTCGCGGCCAAGGCTTATGAAACCGCAGACCAAGGATCGCTCGTCCGCGGGTCTGAAACCAAAGAACCCCGCTTAGATGCCCTGATCCAATATTACAACGCCTTTGAAACCTACCCCCAGCGTGCACTCACCTATCTCCGTAAATCTCGAGATTTTGAAGTGTCTCTGATACCTGAAGCAGCGGCGTCTTACTATTATGAGGAAGGCCGGCTGCTCAAGAACGAGCAACTCCTTTGGGAAACCTTGTCCCATTTTGATCCCCTGTGGGAGCGGGACATGATCGCCAAAACCTATACGGAACTAGCGCAGATGAAAGGAAGCAAACGCAGGAAAATACGTGCCCAAGATGCAGCGGAACAGCTTTACCGTCTTAACCAAGGGGGCTTACGGCAATATGGCATCCGCTTACCGGTGGAATTGAACATCGACCTTTCCAGCGTCCCCTCCCTTGGGGAACTATGGGTCCCGAACATCGAAAAATCCCTCCGCCGTGCTATCCATGCCGGGGGATTTGACCTAAAAGCAAAAATCCTGCAAGAAAATCAAGGTTCCCTCCGTTTCCAACTCATAATACGCATGAACGGATCCACTGCCGCCTGTGAACTCTATGACAGAAACCAAGATACCACGGTGTTCCGCCGTACCTTACCGTTACCCTCTTTTTCTGCTAAGGACATCAACACCTTTGCCCGAGCTTTGGGGGATCTGGCTTTTACCGAAACCTAATACTCAGGACTTACATTTTTCCATGATTTCTTTGATAATCCGGTCTGCGTCCTCATAGGGAACTTGGCAGGTTCCCACTTTATGATGTCCACCGCCGCCATAAGCCAAGAGCATATTCCCCACATCCACGGTAGCATCTTTCTTGATGATACTGTACCCCACCGTAATCACGCAATTGGCTTTGTTTTTACCGTCTATGATCCAAAGGGAGATGTTCTGGTTCGGGAATAGGGTATACAACAGAAATCGGTTCCCCGCGTAAATGGGATCCGTGTTCCGCAAATCCACCACCAACACATTGTCTTCGATCCGGGTTTGTTTCTGAACCATCTCCCGAAACAGTTTGTCCTGTTCAAAGTAGAGATCGATCCGCTCTTTCACATCAGGCAGGGCAAGGATTTCATCAATGTCCTTATCTACACAAGCCTTGGCCAGCATTTTCATAAGGTCATAATTACTAATGGTAAAATTTCTGAACCGCCCTAAACCGGTTCGAGGATCCATGATGAACCCCAGTAAAATCCAACCCTTTGGGTCTAGTATTTCATTCTTGGTAAGATTACCTGAGTCCACCTTATCCACATAGTAGAGCATCTGATCAAAGTATCCCAGTTTTTCGTATCCCCCATAGTAGTCATACACAACCCTGGCACAACTAGGGGCAATCCGGGCGACTCCTTCAAAATAAACCCCTTGCAGCCGCTCAGATTCACTGGGATGATGGTCGAACCAGAGTTTACACCCCTTACTATAGGGCACATTGACCAGAATATCATGGTCGCTTACTTCCACCAGGCCGTCCTGTATATCCTTGGGATGTACAAATTTCCAGTCATCCACTAAGCCCAAATATGTCAGGAGGGCGCTACATGCCAACCCGTCAAAATCAGATCGAGTTACTAATCTCATGTGATACCACCCGTTTATGTATACAGAGCCAATTTCAAAACTGAAGTGTTGAAAGCGCCTCTCTATTTTGATTTAAACAATTGTTTCTAAAAAATGCAAGAGCCGGGGAAGGGTGCAATTTCTTTTTCGGGGCAAAATAGGGAAAGTATGATATACTTGCGGTATCCCAGAGGAGGGGATACCCTATGGACACAAAAGAACGGGAAAAACTCATAACGGACGCCGTAGCGGAATTCGAGGCAGGCCTGCGGTCAAAAGCAACGCAATTCGAGGCAACCCACGCCGAACGAAAACTGAATATCAGCGTCATTGAAGCGCTCTGGGGGGAATCCCGAAGGTTGTCGGATGAGATTCTCAAGCGGGTCTATACCGAATTGACCAACACCGGTGAGGAAAAGCTGGTACAGGAAAAAAACTGCGCTCGGCGAAGCGGGAATAAGCGTCCGGAACAAGGGGAAACAGGAATGGCAGATACAGACTACCCAGGGAGTATTGAACATAAGGCGGAGTGTTTTGAAGGTACTGGACTTTACCATCCGGCGGAAAACATCTACAGTTTTGGGAAGTATCTTTTTCAGGGGGGAGGCGAAGCGGTATACCCCCTGGGCGGAAGAACTTGATTGAGCTGTTACGAAACAGTCGGGGAGAGGAAGTGCTGAGGCGGCTGGAACCGTATAAGGGGAAAACCCTTCCCGGGGTAGTGGTAAACCCGTACACCTATATCGAGCATAACAGGAACAAAATAGATTACGCCGAATATAAGAGCCTGTCCAATATCTTTTCAAAATACATAAGCAGGTGAGCCTGTTCCAAAACGCGGGAAACGTTTTGGAACAGGTTCAAGGAAAATGATAACCCCGGAGCCAGTCCCGTCCACAGGGCAGACCCCTCCTGCGATTGCGGCCTTGTCTGTGTGCGCCA